>NZ_JBKKKY020000088.1:0-9046 GCF_046613545.2 Aphanothece microscopica RSMan92
GGCCGTTCCAGCGAGGCGATCGCGGCGGTCGAGGCCTTGCCGGAGCGCTTCCGTCGGTTGGCCTACGTGCGCCATGCCCTCCAGGCCTGGCGCCATCCGGATGGCCGCCATGGCACACCGCCTTCCAGTCCCGGGTTGCCCTCCCGCCGCGATGCCGAGCCCTGATGGGACTCCTGATCCCCCATCGCGTCGGCGCCAGCCGCATCCATGGCCAGGGTGTGTTCAGCCTCGACCGGCTTGAACGGGGCACCCTGCTCTGGCGATTCGAGCCGGCCTGCGACAGCGCCGTTCGGCTCAGCGGGCTGCCGCTGACCCAGCAGCAGGAGCTGCTTCACTTCGGCTACACCAATCCGCGGCGCCCGGGCTGGGTGATCGTGTGTGGGGACAGCGCTCGCTTCTGGAACTTCCCGCCGCCGGGCTGCCCGGCCAACGCCGTGCTCTCGCCGCGGCTTGCCCATGGGGAGCACCTGGTGATCGCCGCCCGAACGATCTCCGCCGGGGAGGAGCTGCTGATCGCGCCGGACTCGGATGCCGACTACCGCCGCAAGCTCACCCACCTGCTCGCCGAGCCCCTGACCCCGCGCTCCTGAAGCCCCTCCCCGTTGCCTGCCAGGCTGTGGCCATGACCACGCGCTCCACCCCTCCCCCCGCCACCGCCCCTGAAGCCGACCTGGCTGAGGCGGTGGCCCGTCGGCGCAATTTCGCGATCATCTCCCACCCCGACGCCGGCAAGACGACCCTCACCGAAAAGCTGCTGCTCTACGGCGGCGCCATCCAGCAGGCCGGCGCCGTCAAGGCGAAGGGCGAGCAGCGCAAGGTCACCTCCGACTGGATGGAGCTCGAGAAGCAGCGCGGCATCTCGATCACCTCCACCGTGCTGCAGTTCGACTACAGCGGCAGCACCATCAACCTGCTCGACACACCCGGCCACCAGGACTTCTCCGAGGACACCTACCGGACCCTGGCCGCCGCCGACAACGCGGTGATGCTGGAGGACGCCGCCAAGGGCCTGGAGCCCCAGACCCGCAAGCTCTTCGAGGTGTGCCGCATGCGGAGCATCCCGATCTTCACCTTCATCAACAAGATGGACCGGCCGGGGCGGGACCCCCTGGAGCTGCTCGATGAAATCGAACAGGAGCTGGGTCTGGCCTGCTGGCCCGTCAACTGGCCGATCGGCAGCGGCGACCGCTTTCGGGGTGTGATCGATCGCCGCAGCCGGCAGGTGATCCTCTTCCTGCGGGCCGAGCGGGGCCGCCAGAGTGAGGAGCGGGTGCTGCAGATCGACGAGGCCGCCAGCAGCGGGCTGGTGGAACCGGAGCTGCTGGCGGCGGCGCTGGAGGAACTGGAGCTGCTCGATGGGGCAGGCTCCGACCTCGACCTGGAGGCGGTGCACCGCGGCGAGCTCAGCCCGGTGTTCTTCGGCTCGGCCATGACCAACTTCGGCGTGCGTCCGTTCCTCGATGCCTTTCTGGAGCTGGCGCAGCGGCCCATCCCCCGCCAGAGCAGCACCGGTCTGGTGGACCCGCTGCAGTCGGGCTTCAGTGGCTTCGTGTTCAAGCTCCAGGCCAACATGGATCCCCGCCATCGCGACCGGGTGGCCTTCGTGCGGGTGTGCAGCGGCCGTTTCGAGAAGGACATGACGGTGCAGCACGCCCGCACCGGCAAGAGCATTCGCCTGTCGCGTCCCCAGAAACTGTTCGGCCAGGACCGGGAAGTGGTCGAGGACGCCTACCCCGGCGACGTGATCGGCCTCAACAACCCCGGCATGTTCGCCATCGGCGACACGCTCTACCTGGGTCCGCGGGTGGAGTACGAGGGGATCCCCTGCTTTTCACCGGAAATCTTCGCCTGGTTGCGCAACCCCAACCCTTCGGCCTTCAAGAGCTTCCGCAAGGGCGTCAACGAGTTGCGGGAGGAAGGGGCCGTGCAGATCCTCTATGACACCGACCAGAGCAAGCGCGATCCGATCCTCGCGGCGGTGGGTCAGCTGCAGCTCGAGGTGGTGCAGTACCGGCTGGAGCATGAATATGGGGTGCAGACGCGTCTCGAACCCCTGGGGTTCAGCGTCGCCCGCTGGGTCAGCGGCGGCTGGCCGGCCCTGGAAGCGGTGGGGAGGATCTTCAACTGCAAGACGGTGCGGGATGCCTGGGACCGGCCGGTGCTGCTGTTCAAGAACGACTGGAATCTCAACCAGCTGCACGAGGACCATCCCGACCTCGGACTCAGTTCGGTGGCGCCGGTGGTGAGCGGCGTGGAGCCGATCAGCCTCTGAGTGGCCTGGCCCAGGGGGGTCGCGCTCAGGGCGCGGTGGTTTCCGGCTCCCACTCGATCTTGACCACATCCACCGGACCGCGGCCGGTCTGGTTCAGCTCCTGGGCCGCGCGCAGGGCGGCTTCGTGGGTGTGGAACAGGTAGGCCTCGGAGGCGGCTCCCACCTCCAGCAGGCGCTGATCGTTGGCTTCGATCGCCAGGAAGCTGGCGTTGTCGAGACGCCGGATGGCGTAGCGCTCCGGCTGGGTGCAGTCCATCGGATGGGATGGGTCGATCTCCGGGGCCCAGAAGTGCATCACCGCTCGGTGCGTTCTCCTCACGGTAGCCATGCCCGTCCCCCCTGGCAGAGAACGGCTGCTTCAAGAGTCTTCACGCGAACCTAAACATTCAATGAACCTGCCGGGGCGCTCAGTCGAACCCCCCTACGCTCGCGTCCGCACACGTCCTGTGACGTGACTGCCTTCTCCCTGCCCGCCGACTGCCCCCCCGCCCTCCTGCCCATGGCACTGGTCAAAGCCCCCGTCCTGGGGATCGAGCGATTCGCGAACGCCCGCAACAAGGAAAACTGGGCCCACGCTTCCGAAGACGACCGCAAGACGATCATCCGCGCTGTGTACCAGCAGGTGCTCGGCAACCAGCACATCATGAAGAGTGAGCGGCTCGAGGGACTGGAGTCCCTGTTCCGCAACGGTGATCTGAGCGTGCGTGAGTTTGTGCGTCTGGTAGCCAAGAGCGGTCTCTACAAGGAGAAGTTCTTCGAGAACTGCAACCCCTACCGCTTCATCGAGCTCAACTTCAAGCACCTGCTGGGCCGGGCGCCCAACAACAGCCAGGAGATGCTGGATCACTTCACCATTCTCCAGGAACACGGCTACGACGCCGAGATCGATTCCTATCTCGACAGCGACGAGTACCAGCATCGCTTCGGCCAGGATGTGGTGCCCTACATCCACGGCTGGGATTACTCGATCGGCCAGCAGGGCCGTCAGTTCTCCTGGGTCTTCCAGCTGGCCCGCGGAGCGGCCGCTTCGGTGAAGGGTGACGCCTCCGGCGTGCAGTCCCGGCTCAACCGGGTGGTGCACACCAACCGACCGGTGGCGGTCAATCCCCCCAGCTCCGGCCCGGCCTATTTCCGCTCGTCGGTGGGTTCGGGTGCCTACGCCGCCGACGGCGAGGGCGGTGCACCTGCGGTGTTCAACAGCGAGCGCAGCGACCGTGTCAACGGTCTGCCGGTGATGGCCGGTGCCCGCGGCAGCGACAGCAGCAGTGGGCGCCTCGTCACCCTGCTGGTGACGGGGATCGCCGACAACGCCTACTCCCGCACCGCCGAGACCGTGATCCGGGTGCCGTTCACCCGGATGAACGAAGCTCTGCAGCGGGTCAACCGGCTGGGCGGCCGGGTGGTCGAAGTCAGCGTCCGCTGAAGGACCGGCCCCTGAGCACCGGCCCCTGAGACGCGTCCCAGGGGGACAGCCCCGTCGAACTCCTTGTGAAGCATGGTGTTCGACGGGGCTTCTCATGTCCTGGATTGCCCACAGTGGAGGGAGAGGACAGAGGCAAGGCCATGTTCCTGAAAATTCGCCAAGGCGATGACCAGCGCCTCGTTGAGGTGCTCGATCTCAAGCAGTTGTTCGATCCCTTCGCTGCCGAGGTGCTCGGCCGGTTTCATGCGGGCGAGGAACTCCAGGATCCGCAGGGGATGACCAAGCAGCGGCTGATCTTTCCTTCCGGCGAGGCCCTGCCCCGCTGCTGGCTGGATCCCCACTACGCCGGCTGAGAGGCGCGGCGCTCCACCGCTCACCGCTGGTGCACCGGCAGGATCAGATCCAGTTGGGCCCCGCCGGCGGGGTGGTTGCTGGCCTGGATGCGGCCGCCGTGGGTCAGGGCGATCTGCTGCACGATGGCCAGCCCGAGGCCACTGCCGCTGCGCTGGCTGCGCACGCGGGCGGGGTCGCCGCGGTAGAAGCGCTCGAACATGTGGGCCAGGTCGTCCTCCCCCAGCCCCGGCCCATGGTCCCGGATGCTGAGCTGGCACCAGCCCCCCCGGCTCGTCAGTGAGGCCTCCAGGGTCCCGCCGTCGGGGCTGTAGCGCACGCCGTTGTCCAGCAGGTTGAGCAGCGCCCGGTGCAGCCGGGCCCGGTCGGCCTGGATCTCCAGCCGGGCCGGCGCCAGGAGACGCAGGCGGATGCCGCGCTGCTCGGCCAGGGGGCGGAGCCCCTGCCAGACCTCCTCCACCAGCCGCCCCAGATCGACGCGCCCCAGGCCGGTGCTCTCCCCCGGCAGGCTGTTCTCCAGCCGTGACAGTTCCAGCAGGTTGCCCACCAGCTCCTGCAGGCGGCGCAGTTCCCGCTGGAGGCGCTCCACCAGCCGGGCGTTGCGGTCGTTCACCTGGGCGGCCAGGCTGTCGCCCACCAGCAGCAGCGCCGTGAGGGGCGTCTTGAGCTCGTGGGCGACATCGCTGACCCAGCGTTCCTGCTGCTCGAGCTGGGCCTCCAGGGACCGCCGGCTCTGGAACTGAACCGCCATCCATCCCCCCAGGCCAGGCACCACCACCAGGTCGTACTCCTCCCGCGCCCAGTGCCACTGAAGCCGCTGGGGCCGATCCTGGCGGCGGGCGATGGCGACGGCGTCGGCCAGGGCGGCGTCTGCGCAGAGCTCGCCCAGGGGGAGCCCCTGCAGGTGCCGCCCGCTCTCCAGGGCGAGGATCCGTGCCGCCCGCGGGGTGACGTGGGCCAGCCGGTCCCCACCGTCCAACAGGAGCCATCCCACCGGCGAGGAGTCCATCCAGCTGAGCAGCTGGCGGGCGCTGGGCTGGGGCGCCGCAGAAGGAGTCCGGCGGCGCCACCAGCCCAGCAGCCGTTCGAGGCGACCCTCAGCCAAACCGGTAGCCGAAGCCCCGCACGGTGATCAGGTGGACCGGCGTGGAGGGCTCATCCTCCAGCTTCTCCCGCAGCCAGCGGATGTGGACGTCCACGGTCTTGCTGTCGCCGAAGTAGTCCACACCCCAGACCTGCTCGATCAGCTGGTCGCGGCTCCAGACCCGGCGGGGATGCTGCATGAACAGTTCCAGCAGGCGGTACTCCTTGGGCGAGAGGTTCACCGGCAGCCCATCGCGGGTCACCCGGCATTCCTCCTGGTACAGCTTCAGGTTGGCGTGCTCCAGCACCTTGGCCTGGATCGCCTGGTTGCTGCTGCGGCGCAGCAGGGCGCGGCAGCGGGCCACCAGTTCCCGCATGCCGAAGGGTTTGACGAGGTAGTCATCGGCGCCGACCTCCAGGCCCAGCACCCGGTCGGTCTCGCTGTCGCGGGCGCTCACCACGAGGATGGGCGTCTGGTCCCGGGAGGCGCGCAGCTGCCGGCACACATCCAGACCGCCCAGGCCCGGCAGCATCAGATCCAGCACCATCAGGGCGAAGCCCTCGCCGTCGGGGGCCCGCTGCAGGTGGTGGAGGGCATCGCGCCCGTTGCCGCAGGCGGTGACGGCGAAGCCCTCCAGCTCCAGGGCCTCGCGCAGGGTCTCGCGGATGGTCTCGTCGTCTTCGACGACCAGCAGGCTGGCTTGCATCCAGCCATTTTCGCCGCTGAGCTGCGCCCCCCAGAAGGGTGCCTGCCGCCGACCGTCGCTGCGTTCGCCCCCGCGACCGGCGCTGCCGGCCCCGAGGCTCATCGCCGCAGGGGTTGGTGGGCGATCACCAGATGGCGACGGCTGTCCAGCTTCAACCAGCCTTCCTGGCGCAACTGGCCCAGGACCCGGGTGACCGTCACCCGGGTGGTGCTCAGGGCGCTGGCCAGTTCCTGGTGGGTGAGCCGGAAGGGGAGTCGCAGGCCCTGCTCACAGGGCTGGCCATGGTCGGCGGCGAGCAGGTCGAGCAGGCCCCGCACCCGGTCCTCGATGCGGCGCAGGCCCAGCAGGGCCAGGATCGCCTCGCTCTGGCGGTAGCGGGCCGCCATCCCCTGCAGCAGGCTCATCGCCAGGTGGGGCGCCGCGGCGATCTCCTCACAGCTGAGGCAGAGCAGGTCGCTGTCCAGGAGGGTGCTGGCGGCGTAGGCCTGAACGTTGGTGAGGGGATCACCGAAGGGTTCGTTCGGACCCACCAGGCCCAGCAGCAGCTCGTCGCCATGGATGGAGATGGCGCTCAGCTTGACCATGCCGCGCACCACCACCCAGACATTGCGCCGGAGCAGCGGCAGGCAGCTGCCGGCCGGGAGGTGCACCAGGCTGCGCTTCTCGTAGCTGGTTTCCAGCAACTCGCGGAAGCTGTCACGGTGATCGGCCCCGAGGGATGGCGTGAACACCATGGGCGCAGGCAGCCGTTGTGGTGAGCGAACGCTATGCACCGCGGCAGCGTCGGGGGCAAAGACCAGATGGTCCGCTGATTAAGGGTTGGTTAGCGTCGCGTCCCTCGCGCCGGGCGCGGCCGCCGCTGCGGGCGGGGACAGACTGGGTCATGGTTCCCCACCACCACGGCAGCAGCCATCCCGGCAGCAGCCATCCCAGCAGTGCCCCCTTCCGCTGGAGCGTGCTGCTCAACACCGCCCTGGTGGTCGTCCAGCTGGTGATCGGTTTCTCCTTCGGCTCCCTCGCGCTGATCGGCGATGCCCTGCACAACCTGGGGGATGTGGCGGGGCTGGGCCTGGGCTGGGCCGCGGAGCGGCTCGCGCTGAGGCCCGCCAGCCGCCGCTTCACCTACGGCTACCGCCGCAGCACCCAGTTCGCCGCCCTCGCCAATGCCGCCCTGGTGCTCATGGCCGGTGGCGTGGTGATGGTGGAGGCGATCCAGCGCCTCGGCCGGCCCGTGCTGATCCAGCCGGCACCGGTGGCCTGGGCGGCCCTGGCCGGCCTGGCGATCAACCTGCTGTCGGCGCGGCTGTTCGGCCATGGCCACCTGCATGACCTCAACCGCCGCGCGGCCGTGATGCATCTGCTCACCGATGCCGCCGTGTCGGCGGCCGTGCTGGCCGGCGCCCTGCTGATCCTGCTCACCGGCTGGAGCGGCATCGACCCCCTGGTGGCGATCGGCGTGGGGGTGGTGGTGGCCTGGAGCGGCTGGCAGCTGCTGCTGGAGGCGGGGGCCCTGATGCTGGATGCCGTTCCGCGGGGGGTGGATCTGGCCGCCATCGAGACCGCCCTGCTCTCCCTGGAGGGGGTGGTCGGCCTGCATCACCTCCACGTGTGGAGCATGAGCACCGCCACCGTGGCGCTCACGGTTCACCTGCAGTGCGATCCGGCCCGACCCCAGGACCAGGACGATGCCGTGCTGCGCGAGGCCCGCGGCCGTCTGCGGGCCCTGGGTGTGCAGCACGCGACGCTCCAGCTGGAGCGGGCCCTCGACAGCTGCCGCTAGGGATCCGTTCGGGCCTGGCCCTTCAACCGTCGCAGGGTGCGGCGGGCCGGCCGCAGTGGGCGGTGAGGTCGGCGAGCCAGGTCTGCAGCGCCGCGATGGCCTGGGGTTGCAGGCGGTAGTAGATCCAGCGGCCCTGCACCCTGCCCTCGATCAGCCCTGCCTCCTTCATCACCCGCAGGTGGAAGGAGAGCTTCGACTGGGCCAGGCCCAGGTCCGCGGTGAGATCACAGACGCAGCGTTCGCCGCTGCCGAGGGCCTCGATCACCTGCAGCCGCAGGGGATCACCGAGCGCCTTGAGCAGGGCCCGGGCCTGGTCGGCGGAGAGGCCCGTGGGGCCGGCGGGGTGTTCCAGGACACGCATGGAGCAGGTTCCATTGATTGATCAACTCTTGTTGATCTAGCTTCCGGTGTGGGCGGGCCCACGGGTCCCCATCGTCGCCTCTTCAGCGGGTCAGGTCCATGCGCGTCGGCATCAACGGTTTCGGGCGCATCGGCCGCCTGGTCTGCCGCGTTCTCCGGGGGCGGCCCGGCATCGAGCTGGTCCACATCAACGACAGCGGCGGGGATGCGGCGGCGGCGGCCCATCTGCTGGCCTTCGATTCGGTGCACGGCCGCTGGCCCACGCCGGTCGAGCCCCTCGGCGAGCGGGGCCTCCGCGTCGGCGACCAGGCGGTGGGCTACAGCCGCGACTCCGATCCTGCGGCCGTGCCCTGGTGGGCGGCGACGCTGCAGCCCTACTTCGAGGCGGCGGGTCTGGCGCGCGTCGTGGTGGCCTGCCCGGTGAAGGGCGAGGTGGCTGGCAGCTTCGGCATCCGCCATGGCGCGATCACCACCCTGCACGACGTCACCAACACCCAGGTGGTGGTCAACGGGTTCAGGAACGATCTGCGCCGGGCCCGCTCCTGCCTGCAGAGCCTCATCCCCACCAGCACCGGTTCCGCCCGGGCGATCGGGCTGATCTTCCCGGATCTCCAGGGCAAGCTCAACGGCCACGCCGTGCGGGTGCCGCTGCTCAACGCCTCCCTCACCGATGCGGTGTTCGAGCTGGAGCAGCATGCCACCACGGCCGAGGCGGTGAACCGGGCCTTCACCCAGGCGGTCGAGGGGGACCTCCGCGGCATTCTCGGGGTGGAGACCCGGCCGCTGGTCTCGGTGGACTGCGTCAACGACCCCCGCAGCGCCGTGGTCGATGCCCCCTCCACCCTCGTGGTGAACGGCACCCAGCTGAAGGTCTACGCCTGGTACGTCAACGAGTGGGGCTACAGCTGCCGGCTGGCCGATCTGGCCTGCCACATCGCGGCCTGCGGGGAGGGCTGAGCGATGGCGGCACAGCGCGGCGGGCTCACGGCCCTGCAGCAGTACGGGATCGTCACCGCCAACTACTGGGCCTTCACCCTCACGGACGGGGCCCTGCGCATGCTGGTGGTGTT
>NZ_JBKKKY020000089.1:0-8976 GCF_046613545.2 Aphanothece microscopica RSMan92
ACCATGCCCCATTCTCGCCTCCAGATCCATTGCAGTCACTGGGTTCTGGGCAGATTCAGCGGTGGCTGGGGAAAGGGGGCGTGCGGGCTTATGCGCGACACGCTTCTAGTGTCCCGTCCCGGAGATTTGCGAGCAAAGTCGCTGGAGCTTCTCGAGGATTGAATCCGCCGTGGCGGTCCAGCTGAACGGCGCCTTGGTCTTGTTGTAGGCGGCCACGAACTGCTCGACTTTGGCGATCAGTTCCTTGACGCTGGAAAAGCTGCCCCGCCGGATCGCTCGCTGCGTGATGATCCCGAACCAGCGCTCCACCTGGTTGAGCCAGGAGGCGTAGGTGGGTGTGTAGTGGACGTGGAAGCGGGGCCGCTGCGCCAGCCAGGCACGGACCTTGGCGTGCTTGTGGGTGCAGTAGTTGTCCACGATCAGGTGCACGTCCAGGTCATCCGGCACTGATTTCTCGATCTGGCGCAGGAAGCCCAGGAACTCCTGGTGCCGGTGACGTGGCCTGCACTGCGTGAACACCTCACCGGTGGCCACCTCATGGGCGGCGAAAAGGGTGGTGGTGCCGTGGCGGATGTAGTCATGCGTCACCCCCTCCACGTATCCCAGGCCCATGGGCAGCAGGGGCTGGGTGCGGTCCAGGGCCTGGATCTGGGTCTTCTCGTCGACGCAGAGCACCATCGCCTTGTCCGGCGGGTTCAGGTAGAGGCCAACGATGTCCCTGACCTTCTCCACAAAGAACGGATCGGTGGAGAGCTTGTAGCCGTCAGGCTTCCGCGGAGCGGTAGTGCTTCTGCCGGTGCGGCTGCACCGAGAAGGTCTGCAGCCAGCGGTGCACGGTGGTCTTGGAGATGCCCGTCGCCGCTGCCAGGGAGCGGGCACTCCATTGGGTGCTGCCGTCGGGCGGCCTGGTCTGCAGGGCCCGGTTGATCACCTCGGCCACCGTGTCGTCCTCGTAGGTGCGCGGGCGGCCAGGACGCAGCTCGTCGTGCAGGCCTTCCAACCCCTGGTCCCGATAGCGCTTGCGCCACTTGCCGACGGTCATGCCGCTCAGGCCCATCCGATTGGCGATGGCTGTATTGGTTTCGCCAGCACCACAGGCCAGCACGATCTGTCCTGGGGGCAGCGAGGCGTACACCGGCTGATTGCAGGTGAGCAGGATCAGCCGGCTTTCCTCCTCGCTCAGGCGGTGAGCGACATGGCGGGGGCTGCCTTTACGCCGGTCCTCACCGTCCCCATCACCCAGGAAGGCACGCCGCCAGCGCTTGAGGGTGCGCAGGGAAATGCCGATCTCCCCGCAGGCAGCGCTGAGGGTGGCGCCGCTGGCCTTGGCCTCACCGATCAGCTCGATCGCCTTCTGCCGGTGCGCGGCAATCGTCAGCCTTCCGCGTCCTCCAAGCAGAAGGCCTCCCACTTTTTTCGCAGCACCAGCAGCGCTGCCGCCTCCGCCAGGGCCTTCTCCTTGCGCTGCAGCTCCTTCTTGAGGGCCTTGATCTCTCGCTGGTCCTGGGCGCGGAGCCTCTCCAGCTCCTTCTGTTCGGCCATCGACAGCAACGGCGCGGCGTTGGCATCGGTGGCTGCCTGACGCCAGCGGCTCACCTGCTCAGGGAAGAGACCCCGCTCCCGGCAGTAGGCGCCGAGCTCGGTGTCGTTGAGGCCAGCGGTCTTGAGCACCACCGTGAACTTGTCGGCAGCGCTCCACCCTTCTGGCTCCTTCTCGGATGCGGGCACCACCTCTCCCTGCAGACGCCAGGTCTTCCTCCAGTTGTAGAGGGTCACCAGATGGATGCCCAGCTCCTCGGAAATCCGCGCCACGCTCTCCCGCTGCGGCGGGCTCATCCGCCGTTTCACATCAGCCTTGACAGCCTCGCTGTAACGACGCATTGATCTTCTCCATCTCTTCTCCATCAAGGCCCCGGGTGTGAAGTTGAGAAGGGTGCCATCTTTCCTGAAAGCGGGGGTGGGCCGACACACAGGCATGGAACAGCTCCCAAAAGAGACACTTCATATTCTAGTGGCTATTTCCGGGCCGGCAGACTAGGATCTACCGCAGTCAAAGCTCATAACAGCATCATCCTAGCCCAACGCCTTGGCCGACATCAGCCTAATCAGATCAGCACTTCGCAGAAACTCGCGCCTATCAAAGTCATCAACGATTAAGCTAGCATGGTGGAGAACAAAGGCATCAAAGGCATGCGAGGATAGTTTATTTCTACGATGGAACAGCTCTCCGAGCGAGAGAGGATGAGCCTCAACGATCGCAGGCGTATCTGCAGAGGATCGAAGCGTCATAACAATAGAAGCGGCAAATAGCTCCAGCCCAGGCAACCTAACTACGCGCTCACCACGCAATTCCAAACCAGCGCCTACAACCTTATAGCTAAACTCAATAAAAACATGGCGCAAAGTAGCGGCGTCAACAGATGGGCGAAAAGAGACATCAATTCGACTCCCAACAGAACGGGACAAAGAAACGCTTCCATCAACATAGACCCGCCAAGACAGGTCAAAGCACTTATCCGGAAGCCGATAGTCCAGATCAATAGAGATACTTGAGACCGTTGATGGAATGTAAAAACATAGCGCGGCCCCTTGCTCCTTCGAGCACACAGAGTGCCGACCCAACTCCCAAAAGCCAAATAGATAGGCCCTAGACTCCTGACAGGAAGAATTGAATCGGATCTTTCTCGAGGACGCAATCACAGGAGCGAACGATACTAAAGCGCGGGCGTCATCAACGCAGTTAATGATAGCCTGAGCAGCGTCAGTCCACTTAGGAGGATCATAAGAGCTGCGAACATAGTTCTCCCATGCATCAAGGAGATCCGGATTCAGTATATAGATAGAGATGGTCTCGGCCCATTCTCTTGGATTACAAGGATCTAAGAGAATGGAATGATATGGTGCAACTTCTTTCAGCGATGAGGCACTGGAAACAAGGCATAGCTTTGCATGCAGCACAGCCTCCGCGACAGGCATTCCCCATCCCTCATAAAGGGAAGGATTCAAGCACATTGATGCATGAGAATATAGCCATTGCAGTTCGTTATCATAAATCCCCTCCAACAGGAAAAGCTTCTTATTGAAAAGATTATGGTGGAGCAGTTGAGACACAAAGTAATCAGAGTTCCAGCCACGCTTGCCTACCATCACCAATGACGGACACTCAGATCCGAGCTCATCAAACAAGATCTCCCAGCACGACAACAGCATTAAATGATTTTTTCTGATGTCAATCGCATTAACACATAGAATAAATTTTCCGTCGCCAATTGCGGAAATAAATGACTCGAGTAGTTGCTTAGAGGCATCGTTGGAGGGAGGCAATGCGCCTCTGCCAAGATTATCCGCGCCTTGAGTGATCCTGAAAATAGGAGGACATATACATTGCTCAGCAGTGCAGAATCGAAGAAGATCTTGCGTGGTCTGGTCGGATATAGATATGATCTTGCTGCAGAAAGGAATTATACGTCGAGCGTTCTGAATAAACTCTGTTGATTCAGCTCCATACCACCAGTGCTTGACGTATTGAATAATATCATGAACCATAAGAATAAGTCGGAGGTTATATTTGGAAACCAGTTGGACTATGTGCTCCACATAGCGCCCATTCCTTATCCACGCCCCTCCAAAGACTAGATAAGTAGAACCATGCTTAATGGTAGACTTAACATACGCATCGCAGCATTGTCCTACTGCTTGCCCTCCTGTCAAGTCCTTGATATATTGTGATAGGTTAAGGGCAGCAAAGTCATCTCTATCAACAACTTGAAAGGCGTGGTTGGATCCATTCCAACAGATAAGATTGATCGAAGTGGTAAGCCCAAGAAGAGATGTTGTAATTATATGCTCTACTCTTGCTATCCCCGACGGGGTCCCTTTGTTGTTGCATAGGGTTGTAAGGTCAACTAATAGATTTCCTCTGCTAGGACTAATTGCACGGTGACGGCTAAGTCTTTGGGTTAATTGCCATAAAGATGCGTGGCCAGCCTCGTGATTGGCCAATGCCATGTCATATGCTTTTAGCGTTTGCTTGGCATGTAATGACCAAGACATTGCATAATGACTTCGCCTAGGATTGTCAGATAAAAACGAAGTGCCTACATTGAGAATTCTTTTTATATAGTCAGTGAGGCCTGAGAGATCGACAGGCTCTAGGTAATCGACGTCGTCACCAAAACATTCTATATTCGGCGCCGTCAAGGTAATCAAGACTCTAGCAGAATATTGGTACGCTTCTAAAGTGGCTAGAGATATCCCTTCTGCAAAGCTTAACTGAACGTAGCATGCACATTCTTGATATGCAGATCGCAACAGTGGTGAGTTATTGTCGAGATAACCAATCTCTATGACATTCTGGGGATTTGAGAAGACAGCTTCGCAGTATCCTTTAGGCCCACCTCTTGAGCCTACAAGAGCCACTCTAGCTATAATGCCGGCATGATTAATTTCCTTGATAGCTCTCGCAAGAATGAGTTGGTTCTTGCGTGACTCTATCCGCCCAACACAAAGAATAAACGGCGTACGAATATTAAAATGTTCAGAGAATGAGGGCTGACTGCACCTGTCATGAGTGGGTTCGTTGATCTCGCAGAGGAGAGGGAGCGGATTCCGAATAATGCTAGTCTTTGCTCGAAAGTCTTCACTTGTTATACTTAGAAGGCACTCTCGCTCATGCTCGGTAAGACATATTACGTGATCTGACATCAGCAGCATGCTATGAACATGTTCTCGATAGTCTATTGCCAGTATATCTCTGAGATTTTGATCGCGTAGAGTAGAATAGCTTTCGGCCGCCTCAAGAGTTATCTGATCAGGGTCTTTTTCTGATATAAGGAGCTTGGAAAATTCGCCCGCGGCATACATTGTATACCTCAAGTCTAAGAAGATTGAACTCAGTACGACGGGTAGTCCATTGGCTTTTGCCTCAAGGATACACTGAATCGCAGAAGATGGTGGCCAGATGTTAAATACATGCACGACATCATCATTGGCGTTCTCCAGTAGATGGGACCAATAGATACTCTTAACCTCGTGTCCATACATCTTGAGAGTGGTAGCGAGTCTTGGCACACGGACACTCGGGCCTCCCTTGTCGGTATTTTCACTTCCATGCCGTATTAATGAGATTGAGAGACTTTTCTTACGACTAGGACCGAATAAGGTCTCATCAGATTTAATTAGCTGAGAGAAGATAGCTAGATGCTCATTACCCCAACGCTCCCATGTTAGATCATGTGTTGACTTGGAAAGTCGTAGTTTCTTGCGATGCAAGCGGAAGAGCAGGTTCTTAAGTGATTGTGAATCACCATTCTTAAATGTAATGACTGGAAATTTGTTGGCCCAGCCGACGTCCGAACAAATTACACTAGTCCCTGTTGCCAAAGATTCTGGGATACACATTGGGCCGGCTTCATAGAGTGATGGCACTAAGATATAGTCCATATCTCTATAGAAGTCTGGAAGCATAGATGTAGGAAGGTGTGTTGCCTGACCCGGCCAGCCATCCCCTGTAAAGTAGAACTTTACGAAATCTAGGTTTATCAAGTCACGAACTATATCTTCTCCCTTTCTGCCCGTATTATACGTGCGGCCGCAAACACCGATACGTAGTATTGGTGTAAAACTGGCATGATCTATGCCAGGGCTTAGGCATGAGCACTTAATATCAACCTCTGACCTCAAGCGTTTTAAATACCTTTCCCCATGTAGTATCGCATAGTCCATATCTCTGGCAACATCAAAGAATCTCTGCCTTGTCATCTCATGCCCCAAGGCATCTTCTACATGAGTAAAGTACCCAACTTGAATTCTAGACTTCCGCTGAGTATATGATCCATAAGTCATGTAATAGATAAGGTCATACTCGCCATAAGCAATATGCCGCACAGTATTGCCCCCAATGTCCAATTTTATGTCCATGTCAGAGGCATGGCTAACAGACGATGATTTAATAGCTTGGGCAAGCTTTTCAAGAATCCATCCACTGTCTGATGTGACGATAAGAACTTTGGCTGTCATTGGAGTGGGGCCATGTGACTTGATTAACTTTAACAGGGGCCTATGTATTAATCTTGATATGGCATCATTCTGTCGCCTGAACGTCTCTAATGCCTTAAATATATATCAACGCGTAGTAGAGCTTCGCTCTGTAGTTCGACCAATACTGTTGAACGCACCTGATATGTACTAGCCTTAGAATGCCCTCATTCCGCCAACAGTGTTCTACAGTACTTGAGCGGGATCAAGCTCGGCTTCAAATGGAAATGAGAAGGACTGCAGTAAGGATTCCCTAAGATTTCTACTGTTGTCAACTACAAAGCTGCATTGGTTGGGCCATGGTATTCCTCTCATGTCAATCTCGGGTGACAATTCTTGATGGAAATGGCTTTCGAGTGCATTTTTAAGAATAAGTGGACCACGATAGGGGAATCCGCTTTTTCTATACGCAATGGCAAGTCCGATGTCATCAAGTATTAGCTTGAAAGGATATTCAAGGTGATCAGTTATTTCCATGTTCCACAAGTCAAGTGTTGGAAATGGATGCCTATGGTCAGCATCAATATATACAAAGTTTACTTTTGGAATCTCCTGGATAACATCTTTCACGGTTCCGATGTGCAAGTAAAACGCCTGATGGTGGAGCGCAAGTGCACCAGTGGGGAAGTTCTTGTCGCGGTAGAATCGTGTATTTATGTCAACTCCATGGTGCTCAGGGCTGCCACCTTTGATGATAGCATTTGACCCAATTCCAGATGCAACACCAATCTCAATAGACTTTGATATCGACCATGTACTAGCCTCCCATTCAAGAAATGAAGCCATCTCGTCATTGATTCCTCCAGATTTTAAGATTTGAATCTGTTCTTTGGAAAACCCAAAAGGTGTTGATGTCATGAAAGTAAGGTGCTGGCTGCATGTAAGACTTTATATATATCTTTGAGTCTCAATTGCAAATGGCATGATGTTGCTAGAGTTTTTGATTGGATATCATGCAAGCTGTTAAGAGTTAATCACAAGTGCGATCATAGGCACATGCGCTTGTACATATGATCACCCGGCTTACTTAATGGAACGGCCTATGGCTGTATTGAGTTCTGAACTGGCTTAACTTATCCTCACTGAAGGCTGCAATTATATTGGGATATTTACGACGCAAAATGTGGTTATACATAACAATATAGCTGTCACTAGTGTCATGTAGATTCATGTAGGACTTGCCCTCCACTGCAAGAAGTATCGGGAAGATAGATCTAAGCTCATCGAGAAAGTCGGGCACAGATGTTCGTTGAAAGGCATTTAGACACCAGTGATTAAGTTCAAGAACAACTGTAGGCTTGTTACGCTGGATCGTATACTTCCCTCCACGCAGAACAGATGCCTCAAATCCTTCTACATCAATCTTAATAAAGTCTACAGCAGGAATATTTAGTGAGCTGCATATACTATCCATCGTTTCGATATTAATCGCCTCGGTGACATGTCCAACACTTGCCAAGGTTTGATTAGAGACAAAGCCTCCGGATCTATTTGTAGGGCTAAATGTCAATGGGTATTCTCCGGCTTTATCACCAAGCCCAATATTGACGAGATGTACGTTAGTTGCGCCAGATCTTTCAATATTTTTACGCAGAAAAGAAAAGGTGGTTTTTGATGGCTCAAATGCATAGACATCCCGAGCCAATGTACTGAACAGCAATGAAGTGCAACCTATATTGGCTCCTACATCAATAGCAGTAATCGAGTCAGTAGCAAGTGCTTTGAAAAGGCCAACCATATCCGGCTCAAACTCGCCAGATATATGATCTAAGTAATTGTCATCAGATGACACGAGGTGGCTTACCCCTCCAATGTCAACAATTACGTCTCTTTCTTGTGGCATAAGAACCTTTCAGCAGGCTTAAGGCAAGAGTATAGGCCAAAGAATGTCATGAGAGCTGTTCAAAGCCAAACCCTCAATGCTTCCATTGCTAACCCAGCTCGTCAAAGGATGGGCACTTTTGTAGGTGGCCGCAACATATTCGCATGACGCGTGACATGGTCTGCGGAAGCTGAACCGAATCTTTTAAGAATTTCTCAAGCGGCCAGCTTTTGGGCAGGAGAAGCACTGTGAGTCGCAAGGGCCACGCCCAACTCTGCCAAGATGGAAGATGCCCCCTCTAAATCTCGGCCCCTTCCACCACCAGCGGCCCTTATGAAACCGTTCGAAGCGTCCATACAGCGAGGCCGTCAAGGCTGATGTCAGCCTGCGAATGAGCCGACCCCCACCCCCAAAGCGTGGCAGAGATCACCCAAGGTCTGGGCATCCAAATGACCACCCTCTACAAGTGCCGGAATGTCTGGCGTATGTAGGGGGAGGTCAGGGCTGAGACAGGGTTACTTCGAGCTTGTCACAGGTCGCCTTGCAGTGGCTGTCTACATGGGTTGGGTAGGCTGAATCGCCTCCTCTCTGTGGCCGACAGTGCCTCCTCGGAAATCACTCTCGACCTGATCATCTACCTGAGGTCGATTCTAGATGCGCGGATGCGGCGCTGGGTTCGGTTTCCGGCTTGCTATCTGCCGCTGGTGGCGGTGGTCGGAATCCTCAGTGGCTGCCAGAGCCTGCGTGATCTAGATGTTCTGTCTCAGCAGGTGGTCAGTGACGAATGAGGTGTGAGGCCGCTACGGGTTGAGGTGCGACCCACCAACCCAGACCTCACGCCTCCATGCATAGCCATCCCAATGCCCGTCTGACTCAGAAGGGCCGCCTCCGGCTCGTGAGCCAGCACCTGGAGCAAGGCCGCAGCCTCCGTGAGCTGGCCACCGAGAACGGGATCAGTCTGCGCTGCGCCTACCGCTGGCTGGCTCGTTACCGCTCAGGTGGTCCAGTGGGCTTCCCCCGGTTTTGAGGACAAGTCGTTAGGGGTCACGCCATGACCACCAGACTGTCTATCGATGACCAACCCCACCAGAACCCGGCGCCGGTTTACGCCGCAGCAG
>NZ_JBKKKY020000090.1:0-8788 GCF_046613545.2 Aphanothece microscopica RSMan92
CCGCCGCCTGCTGGCGATCGGGGTCGGCTGCCAGATCCAGGCCCTGCGGGCTGTCCAGCACACCCTCCCGCTCGACGAGCTCTACGTGCTCGGCCTGCCCTGTGTGGACAACGTGTCCCGCCAGGGTCTGCAGACGTTTCTGGAGAGCACGGTCAGTTCCCCGGAGACCGTGGTGCACTACGAGTTCATGCAGGACTTCCGCATCCACTTCCGCCACAGCGACGGCCGCACCGAGACGGTGCCGTTCTTCGGCCTGGACACCCCCAGGCTCAAGGATGTCTTCGCCCCCAGCTGCCTCAGCTGCTTCGACTACACCAATGCCGGTGCCGATCTCGTCGTCGGTTACATGGGGGCGACCTTCGGCCGCCAGTGGATCACCGTCCGCAACCCCCGGGGCCAGGTGCTGCTGGATCTGGTGGCGCCCGAGCTGGAGGTGGCCCCGGTCACCAGCCGCGGCGACCGGCGGGCAGCGGTGCAGCAGGGCATCGAGGCCTACGACCGGGCGGTCAGGCTCCCCCGCTGGCTGGCTGAACTGGTCGGCTTCTTCGTGCAGCGCATCGGTCCCCAGGGGCTGGAGTATGGGCGCTTCTCGATCGACTCCCACTTCACCCGCAATGCCCTCTGGGTGAGGCGTCACCACCCCGGCAAGGCCGACGCCCACATCCCCGCCTTCGCCAAGAGGATCATCAGCCGCTACCGGCTGCCGGCAGCGTGAGCAGCCCCTCGGGTTCGAACCGTCGCCGCTGCGGTGTCCTGCTGCACCCCACCGCCCTGCCGGGCCCCGGACCCTGCGGCACCCTGGGCGAGGCCGCCCATGCCTGGTTGGAGCTGCTGGCTCGCCATGGTGTCGGGGTCTGGCAGTTGCTGCCCCTCGCCCCGACCGACAGCACCGGCTCCCCCTACAGCTCCCCCAGCGGCTCGGCGCTCAATCCCTGGCTGCTCGACGTGGACCGGCTGGTCGCGGAGGGGGCTCTGACCGAGGCGGACCGGCAGGCTCTGCCCGACCATGGATCGAGCGAGCGGGTGGATCTGGCGCTGATGCCCGGCCGCACGGCCGCGCTGGCCGCCGCCCTGGCCCGGCGCTGGCCCCAGCAGCCCCCCGCGCAGCAGGCCGCCTTCCGCTCCTGGACCCTGCAGCAGAGCCACTGGCTGGCGGACCACTGCCGCTTCATGGTGCTGCGGGAGATGCACGGCAACCGGCCCTGGTGGCTCTGGCCGGCGCCGCTGGCCCGGCGGGATCGGGCCCCTCTGCGCCGCCTTGACCGGGAGCAGGCGGGCCCCCTGCTGGAGCAGGCCCTGTTGCAGTGGCATCTGCAGTGCCAGTGGGAAGCGCTGCGTCACCGCGCCCAGCAGCTCGACGTCGATCTGGTGGGCGATCTGCCCTTCTACGTGGCCCACGACAGCGCCGATGTCTGGTGCCACCCCGGCCTGTTCTCCCTCGGCGGGGATGGGGGGCTGGAGCAGCAGAGCGGGGTGCCACCCGACTACTTCTCGGCCACCGGTCAGCTCTGGGGCACCCCGGTGTACCGCTGGTGGCGCCACTGGCTCAGCGGCTTCGGCTGGTGGCTGGCCCGGCTCGGCCGTCAGTTCGCGCTGTTCGACCGGCTGCGGCTCGACCACTTCCGCGCCCTGGAGTCCTTCTGGAGTGTGCCGGGCGCGGACACCACGGCCACGAACGGCCGCTGGCGCCGCTCCCCCGGAGGTGTGCTGCTGGGGCTGCTCTGGCTGCGCTGCGCCCAGAAGGGTCGCCTGCAGAAGGATGGGCGGCTGCCCCTGATCGCGGAGGACCTGGGGGTCATCACCCCGCCGGTCGAGGCGCTGCGGGATCGTTTCTCCCTCCCCGGCATGAAGATCCTCCAGTTCGCCTTCAATGGCGACGAGGACAATCCCTACCTCCCGGCCAACATCCACGGACGACGCTGGGTCGTCTACACCGGCACCCATGACAACGCCACCACCACCGGCTGGTGGCAGGCCATGGATGGTGACGAACGCTGGCGGGTGGAGCAGGCACTGGGGGAGCCGATCACCGCCCCGGCCTGGCAGCTTCTCGAGGCCGCCATGGCCACGGAGGCCGACCTGGCCATCGCGCCGGTGCAGGACCTGCTGGAACTCGACGACCGCTCCCGCTTCAACACACCGGGCACCGGCTCGGGAAACTGGACCTGGCGGCTGCAGAGCCCGATCGCAAGCCTGGAGGGGCCCCTCAAGGGCCTCGGTGAGATGGCACGCCGCCACCGGCGGGCCTGAGCCCCCGCTGCGATGGGCCCCCGGGGTGGGCCCGGTTCGGCCCGGTCCACCCCCTACCGGTCGACCACCTACCGGTCCGGCCGGCGGTAGGTGGTGGGCTGCCCGGGGCTGGCCGTCACGGCGAGCCCATTCCAGCGGACCGCGTCCGCTTCGGCCGGAGCCGGGGTGAGGCGCAGGGTCCAGGGCCCACTGATCTCGAGGGCCAGTTCCCCACTGGCTCCCTTCAGTTCGGTCGTGACGCCGCGGCCGGTCTCCAGGCGCAGCTGGGCCGGTGAGGCCAGCCGCACCATCAGCTCGCCGCGGGCCTCCTCCCGCTGCTGCCGGGGGGTACCCGTTCCGAGCAGCTTGAGGCCCCGTCCGGCGGCCGCCCGGTCGAGGGGGCGGAGGTCGGGATAGATCGCCAGCAGCACCTGTTCGGCCCCGGGTTGCCGGGCCTGTTCCTCGGGGGGCAACGGTGGGATCGGCCGCAGCACCACCAGCCCTTCTGCCGCCAGCTGCTGTTGCTGCAGGTTGAGGCCATACACCAGCCCCAGGGTCAGCACCCCGTAGACCAGGGTGCCCTGCCAGGTGGTGAAGACGTCGATCGAGCCGGGGGTGAAGCGGCGCAGCAGACCCTCCCGCCGCCGGTTGTCGGCGGGGGCCGGGCTGGCGGGCAGCACCACCTCCAGGCTGCCGGGCTCCAGATCCAGATGCCGCTCGATCAGCGGCAGCATCGTGCGCAGGTAGGTCGCCTCGGGGAGACGGTCGCGCCAGCCCCGTTCCAGGGCCTCGAGCACGGGTGTGCTGATCCGGGTCTCCAGGGCGAGCTCCCGCAGGGTCAGCTGGCGCTCCTCGCGGCGTTGGCGCAGCCGCTGGCCGGCAGACACCAGCGGGTCTGCCGAGACCGCGTCAGCCGCGGGCGAGGTGCGACCACGGCCCCAGCGCCAGAACCGGCCGAAGCGCGCGCGCGGGGGGGCAGAGGGGCGGCTCAGGAGGGATGCTCGGCCAGGGCCTGCCATTCTTGGCGATCGAGGGCCCGCCAGTGCCCCTCGGGCAGGTTTCCCAGGCGCAGGGGGCCGATTGCCACCCGCTGCAGATCCCGCACGGGGTGCCCGAGGCCCTCGGCCGTGCGCCGGATCTGGCGGTTGCGGCCCTCCCCCATCACCACCTCCAGGCAGGTGGCCCCGCCGCTGCGGCGCAGCACCCGCACCGCCACCGGCTGGCTGGGCCTGCCGTCGAGCGGAACCCCTGCCGCCCAGCGCTTGAGGGTGTCGGCGGAGGGGACCCCCGTCACCCACACGCGGTAGCGCTTGCGGTGGCCATAGCGGGGGTGGCTGAGCCGCAGGGTCAGATCCCCCTGGTTGGTGAGCAGCAGGGCGCCGCGGCTGTCGGCGTCGAGGCGCCCGATCGGGTGGAGGCCCCGGCCCTCGCGCAGGTCGGCGGGGAGCAGATCCAGCACGGTGGGTCGGCCATGGGGGTCGGAGCAGGTCGACAGCAGGCCGACGGGTTTGTTGACCAGCAGCAGCAGCGGCTCGGCCGGCCCGGCCAGGGGACGTCCGTCGAGCGTGATGGCATCCCCCTGCTCCGGATCGGCCCTGTCGCCGAGCTGGGCGACGGCGCCGTTGACCCGCACCCGCCCGCTGCGCAGCAGGTCCTCGGCCCGCCGCCGCGAACAGATCCCCGCGGCGGCGATCAGTTTCTGGAGGCGCTCCCTGGCCATCACCCCATCGTGGGGGAGGACGGGAAAGTGGTGATAGGGTTACGAAACGAATCAGTTTCGTAACTCCCTTCCCCATGCCTTCCCTGCCGGTGGCCACTGCCGATGGCTCCGTCTTCCCTGGTGGTGCCGATCTGGTGCGCAGCTACCTGCGCGACATCGGCCGGGTGCCGCTGCTGACGCACGAGCAGGAGATCACGCTGGGCCGCCAGGTGCAGGAGCTGATGGCGATCGAGGAGACGGAGCAGGAGCTGACGATGCGTGCGGGCGGGACGCGTCCGAGTGCGGCGGAGCTGGCGAAGGCGTTGGGTCTGAGCGGCCCTGTGCTGCGCAAGCGCCTGCAGGCGGGCCGCCGGGCGAAGGAGCGGATGGTGGCGGCGAATCTGCGCCTGGTGGTGAGCGTGGCGAAGAAGTACACCAAGCGGAACATGGAGCTGCTGGACCTGATCCAGGAGGGGACCATTGGCCTGGTGCGGGGTGTGGAGAAGTTCGACCCGACGCGGGGTTACAAGTTCAGTACGTATGCGTACTGGTGGATCCGCCAGGGGATCACGCGGGCGATTGCGGAGAAGAGCCGCACGATCCGGCTGCCGATCCACATCACCGAGACGCTGAACAAGCTGAAGAAGGGTCAGCGGGAACTGAGCCAGGAGCTGGGCCGGACACCGACGGTGACGGAGCTGGCGGGGTATGTGGAGCTGCCGGAGGAGGAGGTGAAGGACCTGCTGTGCCGTGCGCGTCAGCCGGTGAGTCTGGAGACGAAGGTGGGGGATGGGGAGGATACGGAGCTGCTGGATCTGCTGGCGGGGGATGGGGAGCTGCCGGAGGAGCGTGTGGACGGGGAGTGCCTGAAGGGGGACCTGCGGGCGCTGCTGGAGCAGCTGCCGGAACTGCAGGGTCGGGTGCTGAAGATGCGCTACGGCATCGATCCGGATTCCGCCGAGACCTCTGAGCCGATGAGCCTCAGCGCCATTGCCAAGAACCTGGGCATGAGCCGCGACAAGACCCGCAATCTGGAGCGCAAGGCGCTCGAGGGCATCCGCTCCCGCTCCGGAATGCTCGAGGGCTATCTGGTGGCCTGAGTGGTTCCACCGTTCCGCACCCATTCCTCGGGCCGCTCCCACGCGGTCAGGCTGCGGCGCTTCTCGAGGTTCCGTCGGCCCCGGTAGCGGCGCTCTCCCCGATGGCGGCGCCACCAGGCCTCCGCCCGCTGGCTGTACTCGGCCTCGCGCAGGGCCCCGGGCGGGTGGCTGGCGAGACCATCGAGGATCAGGTCGGCCCGGCGCCGGCCGGACCCGTAGGCCCGGTTGAAGGCGGCGAAGGCCTGGCCCTGGGCCGCCGGGTCGTAGCGACTGGCCAGCAGCACGGTGTAGGCATGGTCATCGGCCTCGTGTTCGGCCGCCTTGCTGTAGGGCTGCTGCAGCACCACCCGCACCGCCGCATCCGCCAGCTGGCCCAGGCTGCGGGGGCCCAGCCGGCGGCTCAGCAGTTCGAAGCGCACGTGGGCGAAGCAGTGGCCGAGCTCCACATGGCCGATCTCGTGGGCCAGCACGGCCACCAGGGCGGCCTCGGAGTCGAGCAGGCTGAACAGCTCCCGGCACACCAGGATCACCCCGCCGGGCAGGGCCCGGGCGTTGGCGGCGCCACAGTCGCCGATCGCGTAGGCCCGGTAGGTGAACGGCCGACGGGTGCCGGGTCGCAGACCCTCGATGAGCTGATCGAGATAGGGCTGGTCCGGATCCCCTGGGCGCAGCTGGCTCTCGTAGCGCCGGTGCAGGGTCTGACCCAGGGCCTCTTCGTCGAGATCGCCCACCGGCAGCACCCGGTTGGCCAGCCGATCCACCAGGTGCCCGGGTGTGCCCAGCAGCTGGAAGGGGGTGGCCAGGGATGTCTCCAGGGGCGGGGTGGGCCTGCCCTGCCAGAGCAGCGCGATCAGGCCGGTGCCACCCAGCAGCAGCAGGGCCAGCAGGCCCAGCCGGAGTCTGCCGCCGGGTGCCTCCTTCATTCGAACCGGCTCCGGAAGCGGCTGGCGATCGCATTGATCGCCAGCATCAGCCCCCCGACGCCCACGAACACCAGGCCCCGCAGCCCCAGATCCGCCTGGGCCATGTCGATCGCCACCAGCCGGACGAGGCAGGCCCCCAGGCCGATCAGGGCGATCGTGCGGAACGGGGGCTCCCGCAGCACCGCACCGAGCACGTAGATCCCGAAGGCTTCCGCCGCCCACAGCAGGGTGAGCAGGGAGCGGTCGTAGCGGCTGGCGAGGTAGTACGCGACGGCGGCGAACAGGGGCAGGTAGAGCCAGCGGAAGGGATGGGGCGCCACCCGGCGCCCGATCCAGGTCAGCAGCGCCAGCCCGCCGGGATGGCGGAGCTGGTCGGGATCGAGCCAGCGGTGGGCCGCCACGATGAAGCCCACCTGCAGGCCGATCGCCAGCAGCCCCAGCGTCTGAGGCTGGGCCGCCCAGTGCGGACTCGGGGAGGGCAGCGTGCCCAGCATCGCCACCAGGGTGGCCAGGCCCAACCAGAACAGGATCACCGCGTAGACCTGCAGGCGACTGGCGAACAGCCGGCGCAGGGGGGGGCTGATCAGCACCAGGGCCAGGAACGACCAGGCCACCGGTCGCCAGAGCAGCCCCACCTCGCTGAGCACCAGGGCCGCCGTGGCCAGCAGGGAGCCCTCCAGAAGAGAGGGCTGGAGCCGCTCCCAGAGCTTCAGCTCCGCCAGGACCGGACGTGGCCGGAAGAACCACCCGTAGAGCAGCACCAGCACCGCCAGCAGCTCGATCAGCAGCCGCCCCCGCAGCGACAGCGGCCCGAGCTCCACGATCGCCGGACTCTGGCTGATCACCAGCAGATAGGCGCCGACGTAGGCCAGCAGGTTGAGCCCTGCCAGCCCGAGGGCGTGGGCGGCATCCCGGCCGGGCAGGCGATCCGCGGCCTCCAGCCAGAGCAGGGCCAGCAGCAGCCAGGCCACGCCCGGGATCAGCGGCGAGACGGGCTGGAACAGCAGGTGGGCGGCGAGGCCGAGCGTCAGGCCCAGCAGATCCAGCCCCAGCCAGCGGCCGGGCGGTGTGGAGCCGGCGAGGTCCCGGCCGCGGCCGCTGAGGTGCAGGCCCACGGCCAGGGCCGCAAGCGGGGTCAGCCGCAGCAGCAGGGCTCCCGGCGCCCAGGGCTGCCCGTTCAGCAGCTCCGGCCAGCTGAGCAGATGCACCAGCCCCGCCGCCGTCGTGCTTCCCGCCAGCAGGCCGGCGGGGCGCCAGCGTCTGGCCAGGAGCAGCAGGAGGCCCAGGGCCACGGCGGCTCCCCAGAGCGCTGCGGGTGCCGCCAGGCCTGCCAGGGTGCCGGTGAGCACCAGAGCCGGAGCCAGCCAGCCAGCCGTGGCCGGCCACGGCACCGGCAGGCCACGGCGCAGCAGCAGCCGCGGCAGGCCGGTGAACAGAGCGGCCTCCACCAGCAGCACCACGGCGTTGGGCTGGAGCGCCGGGAAGGAGGTGCCGACCAGGCGCAGCCCGATGGTGGCGAGGGTCAGCACGGCAGCGGTGCCCTGCAGCAGGCCCCAGCCCAGTCGCCGGCAGGCCGTGGCCTGCCGGTTGGCCAGCAGCAGCAGGGCCAGCAGGGTGAGGGGCAGCAGTCGCGGCAGCAGGGTGGGCCAGGACCAGGGTCCCGCCACCAGCACCCACAGCCAGAACTGGGCATGCAGGGCCACCACGGCGCCATTCAGCCCCCCCCGCAGGCCGGGGGTCTGCCAGCGACGGGCCAGCAGCAGCAACCCGCCGATCACCCCCAGCAGCAGGGCCGGCCGCCAGGCCGGCGCACTGGTCAGGCCGATCGCCACCCACAGCGGCGGCCCGGCCAGCCAGCCCAGCAGGGGCGGCAGCGGCAGCGGCACCTCCCGCCGGTGCAGCAGTTCCTGGCTCCCGGCCAGCAGCAGGGCCGCGATCAGCAGCACCGAGGTGGTCTGCGCTGGGGAGGCGGCAAAGCCCGGCAGCTGCAGGTCCAGGCGGCCCGCCAGAGCCTGGAGCAGCGTCAGGGTGGTGAGCGCGGCGGCGCTCAGACCGCTCAAGGCCCAGCCGAGGCGACGAATCCAGGGGGCCTGCTCCACCACCCCCAGCCACAGGAAGGCGAGGCTTTCCGCCTGCAGCACCAGCAACAGGAGCGGCAGGTCGGCGATCAGGGGCTGCAGGCTGAACACGGCCGCCACCGCGAAGCCCTGGGCCCCGAGGCTGTCGGCGAGCTCCAGCCACGCCCAGCCGTTGCGGCGGGAGCGCCGCGCCAGCAGCAGGGCCGTGAGGGCGCCGAGGCCGAGCACCGTGGCCCGCAGCACCGCCTGCCGGGGGTAGAGCAGCAGGGCCAGCCCCAGGGCGCCCCCCTGGCTGATCAACACCGCCAGGGGAAGGGGCTGCAGGCGGGGGGAGAGCCAGCGGGGCTGGTGCTGGAGCAGGATCCCGCCTCCGAACACCAGCACGGCGCTGAGCGCACCGAGGAGCCGCAGGCTGGCGTCGTCGTCGTCCAGGAAGGGTTGGCTTCGCACCACCCAGGCGAGGTGGTACAGGGCATAGGCCCAGGTCACCACCAGTTGATGGGCGTTCCAGCGCCGGCCCCCCGGCAGGCGGCTGCCCAGCAGGCACACCAGGGTGGCGATGACCAGGGTGAGGCCCGACTGGGGGACGATCGCCAGCGGCACCAGGTTGACCACCACGTGCAGCGCGGCGATGGTCTGGGTGCGGGCCAGGGTCGCCAGCGCCAGGTTGACCAGCACCGCCAGGCCGATCAGGACGAGGGAGAGGTCCTGGCGCTCCGTCCATTGCAGACCCAGCTGGGGCAGGGTGCCGGCGGCGGT
>NZ_JBKKKY020000091.1:0-8674 GCF_046613545.2 Aphanothece microscopica RSMan92
CCGCTCCCGTTTCGGGGAGAAGTATGACTATTCCAGGATCATCTACAAGAGCTACAAGACGCCAGTGAAGATCCGCTGCCGGATCCATCCCGTCAAGGAGATCTCGATCACCCCCGAGAAGCACCTGCAGACCACGGGCGGCTGCAAGTTCTGCCTGAGGGAGATGCGGATTCAGATGCTGGAGCGGGAACTGCAGCGGCACAGCGCGGTCCATCCGCCCCTGCAGCCAGCCTCAGCCGAGGCGCCCCTGGAAGTGAAGGACCCGGGGCGTTGAGCGGCTGCCCCGGTCCTGCAACGAACAGCGGAGAGGGTGGGATTCGAACCCACGGACCCTTGCGGGTCGCCGGTTTTCAAGACCGGAGCCATCAACCACTCGACCACCTCTCCAGAACCATCCGGGGATGGCGGCACCATCTTCTCATGGCTGCCCGCCGCTTCTGGCGCCCTTGCCGGCGGGGCTGGCGCCCTTGCCGGACCTGACTAAAGTGCGCCTTTTGGCTTCCCTGCCATGAGCTGGAGATCCCGCCACAGCCGCGAGCTCTCCATCCGGAACATCTTCCTGCTCCTGGCCATCCTGAATGGCGTCGTCCTCTGTTACCTCATCTATTCGGCCTGGTCGGCTCTGCAGGACTCCGCTGCCGGTCAGATGCATGCCCACACCACGCTCTTTCTCGCCATTCTGCTGGTCATCGGCGTCACCATTTCCTATCGCATCGTCTCCCAGCGTGTGATCAGGCCCCTGCGCCGACTGGCATGGGAGTCCTATGCGATTGCCCATCAGCCGTCGCTGGAGGACGACCTGGTTCTGAATGTGGAAGGCAGTGATGAGATCTCAAGCCTCACCAAGGCCTTCAATCAGGTTCTCCGCAGCCAGCGGGATGCGATTGTTCAGCTGGACAGTGCCAACCAGAAGTTGCGCGATGTCAACCGGAAGGTCAGCGATTCCATCCAGTATGCAGCTCTCCTGCAGAAGTCGATCCTGCCTGACCGCCTGATCAAGGAAAGATTTGGTCCCGACCATTTTGTGCTGTGGATGCCCCGTGACACGGTGGGGGGCGATTACTACGTGTTCCATGACGAAGGCCCCTGTTGTCTGGCCGGTGTGGCTGATTGTGCCGGCCATGGGGTCTCCGGGGCGATGATGACGATGCTGGCCCGGGCTGGCATCGATCGGGCGATTCAGCAGATTGGCATCAATTCGCCGGCTGCCGTGCTCAACGCCACCAACGCCGGGATGAGCCAGGTTCTGAGTGAAGCCCGGCTCTCCCGCACGATCGCCACGACGATGGACATGGGGCTGGTGTTCATGGACCTGGAGTCCAGACAGATGCGTTACGCGGGGGCCCGGATCTCCCTGTTCTGGAGCGACGGAACCACGGTGCAGTGCGTTCGTGGAGGGAACCGCTCCCTGTGGGATCGTCGTACCTGCGCCTATGAGGATCACCTGATTCCCATGGACAGCGGCTACACCTATTACCTGGCAACCGACGGGGTCTTCGATCAATCCGGCGGCGAGCATGGCTATGGCCTTGGAGCGGATCGCTTCCGCCAGTGGATCCTGGAGCATGCGACCAAGCCCCTGCCCGAACAGCACGAGGACTTTTCCAAGGCGCTGGCGGCTTTCATGGGAGAGTTCCCGCAGCGGGATGACATCACCATGCTCTCTTTCCGTGTGTTGTAGATTTCGAACATTCCCCTTCTCGGCTGTTCTCTCTGGCCAACCCTGACATCGTCGCTATCATCCACGCAACCTGTGGCTTCGACGATGACAATCCCGGTTCTGCAGGCAGGTGGCGGTCTCCAGGCCAGGGGCCCTACGTCCAACGGTCCTACGTCCAACGGTCTTGGCCTCCAGGACACGCTGGGCAGGTTGCGGGATTTTCTCTTCGCTGAGCGTATTCTGATCTGTTTCAACGGCCCTGCGGCCCGAGGCCTGATCTGCGAGCTTGGCGAAGCTCTGCGCACGCACCTGAGTTCCTCGCAGGACCGGGCGCCGATTGCCATGGATGTGTTTGGCGTTTATATCGAGATGAGCCAGAATATTCAGCACTATGCCAATGCTCGCGGCTACGAGGCCGCCGATGCGGCTGCCACCGTGGTCATCGCGGAATCGGCAGAGGGGCATGTTGTGGTCATTGCAGGAAATGTTGTCGAGGCTGGTGATGGCCAATCCCTGCTTGAACGTGTAAACTTGCTGGCACGCCTTCCGCCCAATGAGTTGAAGGCTCTCTACAAGCAGCAGCTCCGCCAGCCGCGGCAGGAAGGCAGTTCCCATGGGGCTGGCCTGGGTCTGCTGACGATTGCCCGGAAGTCATCCATCCCCCTGCAATGCCGTCTGGACCCACTGGAGGACGGCAAGGCGTTCTTCACGCTCTGTTCCACCATCGGCTAGGGTCATGACGCAAGGTTCAGACAACCCATTCGATCCACCAGCCTTAGTGGGAGAAGATCTTAGTTTCGAGGCAACCCGCTCGACGCCAGAAGTTTATTGCGACTGGAACAAGGGGCATATCAGGATGGCGGGAGAGTCCTATCCCGAAAATCCCTATGAGATGTTCGATTCCATCATCTCATGGGTAGAGCACTATCTGCAGCATGCCAATCGACCGCTTGTTGTTGAGCTCGAACTCAACTACCTCAACACCAGCAGTGTGAGGGCCATGATCGAAATTCTTGATCTTCTTCAGGACGCCCATGATCATGGAAAGTCTGCGGCTGTGCGTTGGATCTATGACCCGCGCAATCCGCGATCTTCCGAGATGGCCGAGGAGTTCATGGAGGATTATTCCTTTGCCTTCCTGATCGGCATGACCGCTTCCTGACCGGGTATGGCTGACAGTGTTTCCGGCCTTGACGATGAACTCGATGCCAGGGTCGAATCCCTGCTGAAGGATCCCCAGTACATCGGCCATCCACTGCGGGAAGCCCTGGCGGATTTGACGGCGCGGATGGCCCAGAACCTGACGCGCCTCGAGCGCATCATCCGGATCTCGGATCGTTACCAGACCGATTTCCAGGACCATGTGCATGACCTCTCGAAAAGCTACGACAGGCGGATCCGCAGCCTGGAGCGGGCCATCCGGATCTCCGACCGCTACCAATCGAGGCTCCACGACATCAACCATGCCCTGCAGCTGATCTCCACCCACGACCAGCTCACCGGGGTGCCGAACCGACGCCTGTTATCCGATCGCTGCCGGGCGGAGGACAAGCGGGCGGCTCGGCATGGAACGACTTACTCCATGGCCCTGATCGATGTGGACTATTTCAAGCGGGTCAATGACACCTATGGACACTCGGTGGGCGATGCCGTGCTGGTGGAACTCGCGAAGGTGCTGAGGTCGTGCATCCGCGATTTCGACCTGTGCGCCCGTTGGGGTGGGGAGGAGTTCCTGGCCCTCTTCGTCGATGCCGACATCACCATGGCGGAGCGGATCAGCCAGCGCATGATCGACCGTGTGCGCCAGCTCAGGGTCTCCGCCGAGGGGCATGTGGTGAACATCACCGTGAGCATCGGGGTTGCGCAACACCTTCGCGAGGAGGACTACGCCGCCACCTTTTCGCGGGCGGATGCTGTCCTCCTCCAGGCCAAATCGGCAGGTCGCGACCGGATCCTGCTGGATGAGCGCCGCCCCACCCCGCCGATCGAAGCCTGAGCCTTCATTCGGGGGAGAGGATCAGGCCGGGGGGAGGATCAGGCCGAGCCCCGATCCTCCCGTGTGATCAGGGCTTGGCCAGGGGCAGCAGGCACTTGTCGGAATCGCAGCCGGCCGGTCCGGCTTCCTGCAACTCGCCGCCGTCGTAGCGCTGCAGGGCTTCGAAGAAGTCCTGCGTACGCCGCCGGGCGACCACTTCGGCCGTCAGTTGCTCGTAGGTGGCCAGATCGATCGGTTCGAAGGGGAGCCGCGGAAAGGTGGCGTTGGCATCGAAGCGGGCCAGCAGCGCTGCCGAGATGTAGCCCTGGCCCTCGTCGATCGCCCGGTGGATGGCCTCGGCGAGGGGCTCGATCTCGTGCTCCCGGAACTCCACGGTGGCCGAGGTGTTGTGGGCGGTGTAGTGCTGCTGCACCTGCATGTAGAAATCAAACTGGGCCAGGGCCGAGAAGTTGTTGATCTCCACGGCATCGGCTCCCGGGATGTTGGCCCAGCTCACTTCGGTGGGGATCTCCACCAGCCACTCGGTGCAGCGGGGGTCGAAGGGATCGTCGAGCAGGCGCCCCTGCTCATCCTTGTCGGACTGGGAGGGCACGATGGCGTAGCCGTAATCCAGGCAGGCCAGGGCCACCGGGTCGTTCTTGCGGAAGGTGATCCGGCGGATGAAGCGCTGGGCCTTGGGCGGATGCCAGCCGGGGGAGGCTCCGGTGAGCAGGCTCTTGGTGCCGGCAGGCTGCACCGTGGTGCAGCGGTTGGGTCGGCGGATGCCGTGGCGGTCGCAGTATTCCCACACCGCCTCGTGCACGATCCGCTTCCAGCGGCTGAGGTAGTCCGCCTCGCGCGCCTTGAAGGCCCGGCCTTCCTCGGTGTCGGGCCGGCCGGCCTCCCACCACTTCAGCCAGGGGGTGCCGAAGGCGTGCACGAAGAAGTCGAACAGGCCGGTGAAGCTCACCCCGACGATGGGATCCCAGGCACGGCTCTGGCGGTAGCGCTCCACCTCGAAGCGGTGGTTCAGCAGGCAGGCCACCGCAATGCCGCCGGCCCGGAAGGCATCCTCCTGGGCCTGGAAGTCGGTGGGGTGGATCTGGTTGAGATGGATCTCGGCCAGGTTGCAGTGGAAGTCGGCGCCGAGGATCTCCCCGCAGGGATTCAGCCCGTAGCGGCCCAGGCGGTGCTCGAGTTCGGCGTCCTCGAGCCCCGGGTGGTGGAGTTTCAGCCAGGCACCGGCCTCGTCGCGACCCTGGTCGCAGTAGATGCCGATGAACTCCTCGCGCAGCTCATGGGTGGGCAGCAGGTCGGCATTGGAGCGGGCGATGGCCTCCGGCGCGAACTGGATCGCGCCCTCGCCGCTCTGGAACTGTTTGGTCACCGCCTCCAGCACCACCTCCCGGCTGGGCCGGGTGTGGAAGACCCGGGTGTGGTTGGCCATGCGCAGGGCATCGCGCTCCGGATCGATGCGCCAGTTGCCGTCGCTGTCCTGCTGCCAGAGGTTCTCCTTGGCGCCGGCGGCGGCCAGGTCGTCGGCGGCGAACTGCCGCATGCCGGCGCTGCGGCGGATGTTGCCGGCCACGATCGTGACGGCGGCCTCGTCGATCAGCAGACAGCACTCCACGGAGGTGAGTTGCCGGCCCACGGCCCGGTCCAGGATCTGGGCGACGCGGCCGTAGAGGTCCCTGAGCTTGACGGGGTTGGCCATCCCCCCGAACCCCTTGAGCGTTTCACCCACCGGGCGCACGTCGGAGAGATCGACGCTGATCTGAATTTCGCCCGGCCCGTCGGGCTGGAGGAAGCGCTCATCGCTGCTCAGCTCCAGCAGCAGCTGGTAGCTGTCCACCCAGCCCCGTCGCGTGTCCCCGACCTTGATGTGAACGCGGTTCCCTTCGATGCTGTGGCTGGTGTGCTCCTGCCGCTCGCCCGCCGGGGTGGAGCCGATGTCGGTGACCGTGCCCACCACCAGGCGGTTGCGCACCATCGGCAGGCGGCTGATCAGACGGGGCTCGATGATGGCGCCGGTGCCGCACCCCATCATCGCCAGGTCCATCATCAGACCGAAGGCCTCCCAGTCCACCAGGTTGGTGGAGGTGCAGTTGTAGGAGCCGGAGAAGTTCTCGGGCTGCTCGATCCATGGAGTGCCGCCGATCCACAGCCAGCGCCCGGAGGGGAGTGCCTTCTGCCCCCGCTGCATGCGGCGGAGCAGTGTCACCTCATCGTCGCCGAGGTGGCCCAGCTTGCGCAGGCCCTCGAGGTTCCGCTCGGCGACCTCGTGCCAGCTCTCGCGGCCGTGGGCCGTCTTGCGGGAATAGGTGCGGTAGAAGACCGGATTGGCTGCCGGGGCCGTGGCCGGGAAGTCCGACGGCGGCAGGCCGGCCGCCTCAGGGGGCTTCTCCCGCACGGCGGGAGGGGCTGCAGGGATGTCAGCCGATACAGGGGGTGTGGCGGACAGGGTCACGGAGGGACGCCGGCTAGTGAGGGGCACCTTAAACGCCACCCGTAGGGCCGGCAAGACGCGGTTGCCACCACGCGCAGTGTGGCGGGCCGTTTCTAAACTTCGTTCGGCCCAGGTCCGATCCGGGCGCTCCCGGTCCCCGTCCCCGTGCCTTGGCGTTCTCCCCCGCTGTCGAGAGCGCCGTCCACTGGCTGCAGGGTCTGCTGCTGGCGCTGCTGAGCTGGACGGGACTGGCCTATGGCGTTCACCGGCTCGCCCATCACCGGGCCAGCTGGAACTGGCTGGAGGTCTGCCACCGCCACCACCACCGGCCCCGCTACCTGCTGGAGGCCCGTCCCCTGCGATGGCACCACCTTCTGTTCTGGTTCGACACCCTTGCCGAAAGTGTCGACGTGTGGATCACCCTCACGCTTCCGGCGTTGCTGATCGCGGCTCTGTTACCTGCCCAGGGCCCAGTGCTGCTGGGGCTGCATTATTTCTACGAGGTCCTGTTCAGTGATGCCCGTCTGGATCACAATCCCAGGATCCAGGGTCGTATCACCCGTGTGCTGGCCTGGGGTACGTATCACCTGGAGCACCACCGCAATCCCCGCTGCCACTATGGGCTGATTGTCACACTCTGGGATGTGGTGTTTGGCTCGACATCCCGGTTGCTGCCGCCAGATGCCCAGGCCGTCGGCCGGATGACGCCCCGTCGTGATGGCGATGCCCCGTCGTGATGGTGATGCCCTGTCGTGATGGTGATGCCCTGTCGTGATGGTGATGCTCGTCTTGGTGGAACAAATGCTGTGGACGCCCATGCATGGGCTCCCTAGGGTTCCGTCAGTGTGAACGTGCCGGCATGGTGCAGGACAGCCCGGCCGGCACGACGGCACAGGCCTCGCCGGGGCCCCGTGGGAGCCTGCTGCGCTGGCGGCCCACCCGCTGGCGGGTCGCGCCGACGCTCGCCCTGATCTTCACGGTCACGGTCACGGCCGCCACGGCGATCAATGGGGCGATGGTGATCACCCAGAGCATGGATGTCGCCCGGCAGAACACCACCAAGCGTCTCCGAGAAGTGACACGCTCGCTGGCATCGAAGCTCGATGCCGATGCGATCGCCACCCTGCGCCAACCCTCCCAGCATGAGGATCCGATCTACCTGCGCACCCATGCCCGGATGAAGCAGGCCCTCGATCAGGTGGAAGGTGTCAGCTTCGTCTACACCCTTCGCAAGGTTGAAGGCAAGCCGAAGGATCAATTCTCCAAGTACATGTTCGTTGTTGACGGCACGCCCTACGGCAGCGAGGACTATGAGCCGATCGGCGCGGTGATGACCACCAGCCCCAGCACCGATGCCCTGCACCGCGTCTGGACCACAGGCCAGTTCGAGGCCGACCGCAGTTTCGTGACCGACGAGTGGGGAACCTGGCTGTCGGGCTACTACCCCCTCTTCCGGCGGGACGGCAGCTTCGAAACCGTCCTGGGCGTGGACATCTCCTCCGACAGCGTCATCGCCGAACGCCAGCGCATTCTCGGAACCCTCTCCCAGGGCTATCTGCTCAGCCTGCTGCTGCTGTTGCCAGCGGCCGCCCTGGTGGGACGGCGCCTGAGCAGCCCGCTGCGACGGATCAATCAACGGCTGCTGGCGATCTCCCAGCTCGAGCTGGATCCCCAGTCCGCTCAGACTCCCCTGAGCTGTCAGTGGGTGCATGAGATCCATGAGATCTCCTCCTCCCTGGGACGGGTGGAGAGCGCGCTCGGGGATTTCGGCCGCTATGTACCGGCCAGGCTTGTGCGCAAACTGGTGCTCAACAAGAACCAGATTCGTCTCGATGGTGAAGTGCGGAAGCTGGCCATCCTCTTCACGGACATCATCGGGTTCACGGCTATCGCCGAACATCTGGATCCTGAGACGATCCTCCACGCACTCAACGATTATTTCACCATCATCAATGATGCCGCCCTTGAAACCCAGGGCGTGCTGGACAAGTACATGGGTGATTCCGCCCTGTTGTTCTGGGGAGCGCCCGACGCCATCGACCATCCCGCCCGCTCCGCTGTCGACACGGCCCTGCTCTGTCAGCAGCGGCTCGAGGAGCTCAACCGCACCTGGCAGCAGCAGGGTGCTCCCCTCTGCTTCGAGACCTGTTTCGGCCTCGACTACGGCGCCGTCGTGGTCGGCAACATCGGTTCCAGCAGCCGGGTGAATTACACCATCGTGGGGGATCGGGTGAATCTGTGCAGCCGGGTCGAAACCGTCAACCGGCGCTATGGCACCCGCGTGCTGGCCACCCGAGCCCTCGTCAATGCCCTGGGGGCGGATGCGGCGCAGTACCTGATCATCAAGGTTGACGATTCCCACCTGCGCGGCATCAGTGAACCGGTGGAACTCTTTGAGATCCGCGGACGCCGTGAGGCGATGGCCAGCGAGGACGTCGAGTTTGCGACCACCTTCGAAGCCGCCCTGGCCCAGGGGCGGGCCGGCCGTTCCAGCGAGGCGATCGCGGCGGTCGAGGCCTTGCCGGAGCGCTTCCGTCGGTTGGCCTACGTGCGCCATGCCCTCCAGGCCTGGCGCCATCCGGATGGCCGCCAT
>NZ_JBKKKY020000092.1:0-8663 GCF_046613545.2 Aphanothece microscopica RSMan92
TCTGGCTGAGACCAGTACCTAGTCCTGGACAAGACCAGCAAGATCAATTTTGCTCTTGGCTTCCGCGCCTTTTGCGTGGGTTCGCCTCCTCCGTGGTCGGAGGTGATGGGTCCGCCAGGAGGCGAAGCCTCAGCAGCATTCCCGAGCTCCGTCCCCGCCCCCTCGTGCAGCCGTATCCGCTGTCTCAACTGGCCCGGGTGAGTCGTGCTCCGTGTCCAGCTGCGCCTCGTAGCTGGGACTCCTGGCTTGTGGCCGCGTGGGTCGCCCTGGGGCTTGCGGTCTTTCGGTGGCCCAGCCAGGGTCCTAGAGAGGGTCTAGGCTTGGATCCATGACCGCCTCTGCACCTGGCGGCCCCTGGATCGCTCGTGACAGAGCTTGAGCCCCGGGCCCCCTGCGCCGATTGCCCCAGAGCTCGCCAGAGGGCCTTCCAGGCCGCTGATCGGTGTCACCACCTGAGCGCTCTGACCACACCTGTCCGAGGGAATCCACCATGACTGAACGTACCGCCTCTGACGATGTCACGACCCTGCTGCGGCGTGGTTCGGATGACGATTCCTCGTCGTCCTCGGGCTCGGATGACTCTTCCAGCTCGGATGACAGTTCTTCCTCATCGGGGTCATCGAGCGATGACGACATCGTCATCATCGACGGTGTACCCGTCAAACTCCGGGGTGATGGAACAGTCGATGATTCTCAGCCCACCGGGCTGATCAGCACGTCCTCAGGTCTCAAGTTGCGCGGGGATGGAACCATCGATGACAGCCAGCCCGGCGTGCTGCGGATCGTCGGCACCCGCCGTGCCGATCGCATGGTCGGTACGGGCATCTCGCGGGAATGGCTGCGTGGTCGCCGTGGCAAGGATGACTTCGTGCTGGGCTCGAAAAAGGGAAGTTTCTATCTCAAGAGCAGCCGACGCGCCAAGGATGTCACCTTTGCGATCATCGAGGACTTCCGAAAGGGTGACGAGGTCGTGCTGCACGGCTCCCGGTCGGAGTATCGGTTTGCGATGACCAAGCGTGCCGGCGACGTTGGCCTTGGGATTTTTCACAAGGGCAACAAGGGTGATGACCTGGTCGCCCTTCTTGCTGGCAGGGAAACACTGGGAGCCTCACGCCTCGATTTCGTCGGTTGAGGCGCTGACTGGTGGTGGCCCCATCGGCTGTCTCGGTTGAGACAACGGATGCGGCCAGCGCGAGTCTTGAATGAGACGGATAGACTGGCCGCTGGCCGGATTGCGGCGATCAGCAGCCTCCGAGCTGGATCAGGTGGGTGTCTGCATCCCCTGGATGAGGAAGTCGAAGTAGGGGGCAGCCATGCTGGCCTCCTCCGTGCTCAGCAAGGCGAGAGCGGCCTCCTTGAGGCTGCGCATCGCCTCGACCATCCCCGGCATCGGCACACCCAGGCTGTTGTACATCTCCCGGGCTCCGACCAGCCCGATCTGCTGGATCAGCTCGGTGCTGCCGGCCAGGACCCCGTAGGTCACCAGCCGCAGGTACCAGCTGTAGTCCCGCAGGCACTGGGCCCGCTGCTTCTGGCCATAGGCGTTGCCGCCCGGGGCGACGTAATCGGGCTTGCGGGCGAAGAGCTGCTTGGCGGCCTCATCGACAATCTTTTTCTCGTTGTCGGTGAGCACCCGCACCACCGCAAGGCGCCGGGACCCTCCGCTGAGGAAATCGACCATCGAGCGCAGCTCGCCGCCGCTCGGATAGCGGAGCTGATCATCTGCCTGAAGGATCAGATCCCGAACGACGCTCATCGCTGCGACCACGTGCAGGCGTCAGTGTATCGAGTTCGCCGGGCTCCCCCCTGGCCCAGGAACAAGGTGTAACGGCACTTTGCAGAGCCTAGGGTCCCCTTCGGGAGCAGAGGCTGCAGATGAACGAACGGGTGGAGCTCCGCATTGATGGTCTCTCCCATGACGGGCAGGGCGTGGGCCGCCTCGATGGCCAGGCCTGCTTCGTCCCCGGTGCCCTGCCCGGTGAGCGGGTCGCGGTGCGGCTGCACAGCCGTGCCCATCGCCTGCGGCTGGCCGTCCTGGAGCGCGTTCTCGAGCCGTCCGCTGACCGGCGCCGACCTCCCTGCATCCTGGCCGACCACTGCGGTGGTTGCTCCCTCCAGCATCTGGACGACCCTGCCCAGGCCGACTGGAAGCGCAGCCGGCTCGTGGAGACGCTGCGTCGCCTGGCCCACCTGGATCCGATCGTCGCCCCCACCCTGGCCTCTCCGCAGCCTCTGGGCTATCGCAACCGCGCGATCATCCCCCTGGAGCGGCTTCCTGAAGGCCCGTTGCGGGCGGGCTACTACCGCCGCGGATCCCACCGGATCGTCAACATGAACCGCTGTCCGGTGCTGGATCCGCGCCTCGATGCGCTGATTGCCCCCCTGAAAGCGGACCTGGAGATCAGCGGCTGGCCGGTGGACCGTGATCTCCGCGATGGCGGCGGACTCCGTCATCTGTCGCTTCGGGTGGGCCACCACACCGGAGAGGTGCTGCTCACCCTGATCAGCAGCCATGATGAGTTCCCGGATCTCGCCGACTGGGCGCAGCGCTGGCTGGACCGCTGGCCCACCCTGGTGGGGGTCACCCTCAACCTCCAGCCACGACCCACCAACACCCTGATGGGGCCCCAGACCACGCTGGTGGCAGGCCGCAGCTGGCTGATGGAGCGCTTCAGTGGGCTGGACCTGCGGATCGCCACCGACACGTTCTTCCAGGTCCACACCACCCAGGCGGAACGGGTGGTGACCCTGCTGCTGGCCGCCCTGGCCGCGGAGACCCCGGGGGTGCTGGTGGACGCCTACTGCGGCATCGGCACCTTCAGCCTCCCCCTGGCTGCAGCGGGTTGGACGGTGCACGGCATCGAACGCAACGCCGAGGCGATCCGCCTGGCCCGGATCAATGCCGAGATCAACACCCTGACGGACCGCGCCCGTTTCGAGACGGCCAACGTGGCCGAGATCCTCGAGGCCCGGCTCACCGGCTGTGACGCTCTGCTGGTCGATCCTCCCCGCAAGGGACTCGACCCGACGGTGCTCCGGCTGATCCGGCAGTGCCCCCCCGCCAGCCTGCTGTACCTCAGCTGTGATCCGGCGACCCTGGCGAGGGATCTGGGCCAGCTGGTCGAGGGGGGGCTCTATGCCATCGCTTCGGTGCAGCCGCTCGACTTCTTCCCCCAGACCAGCCATATCGAGACCCTGGCGGTGCTGAGGCGCACCGGCTGAGCGGCGGGGCTTCCTCTTTGTGCTCAGCTGCGCAACTGGACCCCCAATTGCCGCTCCAGGGCCTGGCGGATGCGGCTGTGGGCCTCCTCCACATCGGCATCCGTGAGGGTGCGCCTGGGATCGCGGTAGCGAAGGCGGAAGGCCTGGCTGCACTGCCCCTCCCCGACCTGGGTTCCCTCGTAGCGATCGATCAGCTCCACCTGCTCCAGCAGGGGGCGGCCGGCCTTGCGCATCACCTGCAGCAGGTCGGCGGCCCGGGTGCTGGTCGGCACCACGAGGGCGAGATCGCGTTCCGACGCGGGCACGGTCGGGAACGGGCTGAAGCTCGGTTGCCAGCGGTTCCGGCGCGTGGCTGCCGTCACCAGGGCCGCCATCTCCAGCTGGAACACGTAGGTGGCCGCGGGGAGGTCCTGTTGCTCAGCCTGTTCGGGATGGAGCTGGCCGAACCAGCCCGCCGGACGGCCCTCCACCACGACCAGAGACGCCCGGCCGGGATGGAGCAGGGGATGATCGCTGAGCACCCGGTCCTCGGTGACGATCTGGAGGCCGGCGAGAGCCTGCTCCAGGCATCCCCGCGCCTCGAAATAGCCTGGTGGCCTGGGCTTGCCACTGCTGCTCCAGCGCTCGGCCCGTCGCTCACCGCTGATCACGCCGACCAGCAGTTCCCGCTGGCCGCCCTCCCGGTTGAACACGGCCCCGATCTCAAAGGCCCAGAACCCCGCCTGCCCTGCCTGGAGATTGCGACGGGCCGCCTCCAGCAGCTCCTGGTGGATCGTGTCCCGCAGGTGGCCGTAGTCGGCCAGGAGGGGGTTCGCCAGGGGAAGACGAGCCGGGTCGGCGTTCACCAGGGAGTAGGAACAGACCTCCTGCAGCCCGGCGGCGCAGAGGCCCCGGCGCAGCCGGCGTTCGGCCTGCTGCTCCGGCCGCAGCCCCCCGGGTTCGATCGGATCGGGCAGGTGGCTCGCGAAGTGGTCGTAGCCCACCAGGCGGGCCACCTCCTCGATCAGATCCACTTCCCGGCGCAGGTCCATCGCCCGGGATGGCGGCACCCGCACCACCCAGCCCTCCGGTTCGGCCGCCAGGCTGCAGCCGATCGCCGCGAGGGTCTGCTCGATCCGCTCGTCAGCGAGATCGTCGGCCTCACCATCCACCACAACCGGTCCGAGCAGGTTGTGAAGCGCATCACGGCGCAGGTGCAGCGGAGCGCTCTCGCACGCCTCACGCCGATGCAGCCAGCGCGACTCCACCTGGCCCCCACAGATCTGCTGCAGCAGCTGGCAGGCCCGGTCGCTGGCGGCCAGCGTGGCTTCCAGGGGCAGGCCCTTCTCGAAGCGGCTGCTGGCCTCGGTGCGCAACCCCACACTCCGTGCCGACCGTCGCACCGCCTGGGGGGCGAAGACCGCAGCCTCCAGCCAGATGGCCGTGGTGGCCTCCTGCACGGCCTCGTCGGCTCCTCCCATCAGTCCGGCCAGGGCGATCGGCCGATCCCCATAGGTCACCGTGAGGGCCTCCGGGCCGAGCACACGCTCCTCGCCATCGAGGGTCGTGAGGCGCTCGCCCTCGAGGGCGTGGCGGAGGCCGACGGCGGCTGGATCGGCTTCGGGACGGGCTGGACCTGGCGTGCCGGCGGCCGGAGCCAGCTTCGCCAGACGGTCGCGGTCGAAGGCATGCAGGGGCTGCCCCGTTTCCAGCATCACCAGGTTGGTGATGTCGACCACACTGTTGATCGGCCGAACCCCGGCGTTCTGCAGCCTGCGCTGGATCCACAGCGGTGAGGCCGTCACGGCCAGCCCCGTGAGGGCCGTGAGACTGAACAGTCCGCCCTCCTCGATGGCCCGGCGGGTCTCGGCGGTGCCGGGCAGCGGCCTGGCGTCGATGGCCTCCGGCGGCGCCTCGAAGCGGGTCTCCAGACCCAGCAGGGCGGCCACCTCCCTGGCGATGCCCTGCATCGAGAGCCCATCGGGACGGTTGGCGGTGATCGCCAGCTCCAGAATGGTGTCGTCGAGGCCGAGGCTCGGACCGACGGGACTCCCCAGCTCCGGGACCTCGTCAAGAAGATCGTCCAGCACGGCGATGCCGCCGGAGCTGTCGCCGAGGCCGAGCTCCGTGAGCGAGCAGATCATGCCGCTGCTGGCCACCCCCCGAAGTTCCGCCGGTTTGATCGTGAGCTGCACCGCCGGGAGGGTGGTGCCGACCAGGGCCACGGGCACGTGAATGCCGGCACGCACATTCGCGGCGCCGCAGACGATCTGCAGCCGCTGATCGCCGCCGACCTCCACCTGACAGACGCTCAGTTTGTCCGCGTTGGGGTGGGGGGCCCGTTCCGCCACGTAGCCCACGACGACCCCGCGGGCCTGGGCGGAGAGGTCGTCGATCGCCTCCACCTCGAATCCGGCGATCGACAGCCGTTCCGCCAGCTCCTCCGCCCGGAACTCAGGCCCGAACAACCCGTCGGCCGCCGCCGAGGCGGAGTCTGCGGCCGGGGCCCCCACCAGCTCCCTCAACCACCGGAGCGAGACCCGCATCGACCGCCGACCACATCACGAGGAGCGGATCCTAGAGATTGGTCGGGGTCCGGTCCCTCCGGGAGGTAAGGTGCGAAGTTGTCATCTCGCTTCGCACACGCGGCGCAACGTCCTTCATGGCTAAGAACAAGGGCGTCCGGATCGTGATCACTCTCGAGTGCACCGAATGCCGGTCCAACCCCGCCAAGCGGTCTCCTGGTGTGTCCCGCTACACCACCGAGAAGAACCGCCGCAACACCACCGAACGGCTGGAACTCAAGAAGTTCTGCCCCCACTGCAACAAGGCGACCGTTCACAAAGAGATCAAGTGAACCTGCCGTCCCGCCCGTCCCTTCGGGTTCGGGTCCATCGCAGCGGCAACTTCCACGTTCCTTCCCTTCCTGCCCCTTCATGTCCAGTTCCTTCTTCAAGAAGCGCCTTTCGCCGATCAAGCCCGGTGACCCGATCGACTACAAGGACGTCGATCTGCTCAAGAAATTCATCACCGAGCGCGGCAAGATCCTGCCCCGTCGTCTCACCGGCCTGACGGCCAAGCAGCAGCGCGATCTCACCAATGCCGTCAAGCGTGCTCGGATCGTGGCCCTGCTGCCGTTCGTGAACCCCGAAGGCTGACGTCGTCCTGAGCCAGGCTGCCCTCCATCCCGGGGATCTCGTCGGCGTCCGTGACGACCGCGGCGTCCACCTCGCCGTGGTGCTGCAGCCCAAGGGATCCAGGCTGGAGCTGAGCGTTGGTTTTCAGGGCCGGCGTCAGCAGCTTCCGCAGCGGGCCATCGAGCCCATCAGCCCCCTGCCCCCCGGTGCCTCCGCACCGGAGCGCCTGGGGGTCTTCCCCTGGCTGTTCAGTGCCGAGGACCTGCAGCAGGCCCAGCCCCGGCCCCGGGATTTCGCCGCCGCCTGGCTGCTTCTGCTCGAAGCGGACCAGGAGCTCTGCCTGGCGGACTGGGTGGAGCTGGTGGCGTCCAGCACCGATCCCGTCGTGCTGGCCTCCTGCTGGCTGTGGCTGCATGGCTCCCAGCTGCTGTTCCGGACGCGGCATCAGGGCATCGCCGCCCGGGCCCCGCACGACCTTCGCCAGCTCCGCCAGGACCGCCACCGCATCGCCCTGCAGCAGCGCCGCCAGTCGCAGTGGCAGGAGGCCCTCCAACGGCGACAACCCCTGGAGCGCAGCAGCCTGGATCCCCGGCAGCAGGCCGACCTGGATCTGCTGATCGACTGGGCCTCCGGTCGGGGGGTGGGGGAGCTGCCGGTGGAGCTCCGCCGGGCCCTCCAGGCCGCCCACTGCCCCGCCGACAGTGGCGCCATCCGCCACCTGCTGGTGGATCTGGGTCAGTGGCAGGCCCACCATCTGCCCTCCCTGCAGGACACCTGCTGGGAGACCGGTTTCAGTGCCGAGCTCGAGGCTGAAGCCCAGCAGCTGATCGAGCGTGCCGGCTCCGCACTGCCCGGCGATGACCAGCGGGTCGATCTGCTGCTCCAGCGCTGCGTGACCATCGACGATGCCGATACCCGTGACATCGATGACGGCCTGGCGCTGGAGCGTCTCCCCTCCGGGGATCTCCGGATCTGGATCCACGTGGCCGACCCCGGGCGCCTCGTGGCCGCCGGCTCTCCGCTCGACCTGGAGGCCCGCCGCCGCGCCAGCAGCCTGTACCTGGCCAGCGGCATCCTGCCGATGTTCCCCGAGGCCCTGGCCCTGGGTCCGCTGAGCCTGCGGGCCGGCCAGACCTGCGCCGCCTGGAGCGTCGGTGTGGATCTCGATGCCGCAGGTGCCGTGAGCGCCTACCGGCTGGTGCGCAGCTGGGTGCGCCCCACCTACCGCCTCTCCTACGAGGACGCCGACGAGCTGATCGAGCTGGCCCCTCCCCAGGAACGGGATCTCAGCGATCTGCACCGGCTGCTCGGCCGCCGTCGCGACTGGCGGGTGGCGCGCGGGGCCCTGCTGATGGACCAACCCGAGGGACGCATCCGGGTTCAGGCCGGCGAGCCCGTGCTGGAGATCACCGAACCCAGTGCTTCGCGGCTGATGGTGGCCGAGGCCATGGTCCTGGCGGGGTCGGTCGTGGCGGCCCACGGCATGGAGCATGGGCTGGCCCTGCCCTACAGGAGCCAGCTGCCGGCGACGCTGCCGCCTGGGGCCGAACTCGATGCCCTCCCCCCCGGGCCGGTGCGCCATGCCGCCCTGAAGCGTTGCCTCAGCCGCGGACACACCGGAGCGACCCCCAGCCCCCACTTCAGCCTGGGGCTGCCGGCCTACGTGCAGGCCACCTCGCCGATCCGCCGCTATGGAGACCTGCTGGTGCAGCGTCAGCTCCTCGCGCAACAGCAGGCCGGCCGGCCCCTCGAGGCCGAGGCGGTGCAGGCCCTGTTGACCGAACTGGAGGGGCCCATCCGCCAGGGCATCCAGATCAGCCGCGAAGACCAGCGCCACTGGCAGCAGGTGTGGTTCGAGGCCCATCGTTCTGGCCAGTGGATGGCCCAGTTCCTGCGCTGGCTTCGCCCCCAGGACGGCCTCGGTCTGGTCCATGTCGACGAGCTGGCCATGGACCTGGCGGCCCAATGTCCGGGCGGCTCGGAACCCGGCACGGCCCTGCTGGTGCGGGTGCACCGGGTCGACCCCCTCCGCGACCAGCTCCAGCTGGTGGCGACGGCCTGAGGCAGCCTCAGCCCCAGGGCGCCTCGAGCGCCCTGGCCTCCGGGGTCAGCCGTCGAGGCGCGAGATCCGCAGCCAGGGGCCCCAGGGGTTGCAGCACCCCACCACGGTCACCGTCCTGGCCCCGTCGAGGTCCTCGAGCCAGCGGTGCAGGGCCGGCTCCAGGGTGATCACGGGCCAGCAGTCGGTGGCGGTCGTGAGCCGATAGCCACCCTCCCCATCGGCGCTGAGGCTGCCCCGCCAGCTCTGCTCACCGGGCTCCTTCG
>NZ_JBKKKY020000093.1:0-8640 GCF_046613545.2 Aphanothece microscopica RSMan92
GGATGGTGCTGGGGGTGGGCTTCAGCCTGCTCAGCCTGGTGGCCAATGGTCTTGGCCAGGGTGTCGTGCTGCGCTGGCTGGGCCTGCGTCCCCGCTGGGCCCAGCTGGCGCTGGTCTATCTCGACACCAACCTGCGCAAGTTCCTGCCGGGTGGGATCTGGCACCTCACCAGCCGGGTGCGGTTGTTCAGCACGGCGGCGGGCCCGCTCGAGCAGCCGGCCTCCCTGCCGGTCGCGGTGGCGGCCACGCTGCTCGATCCCCTGCTCGCCGCCATCGCCGCCCTGGCCCTGGTGCCGTTCGATGGCTGGCAGTCCGGCCTGGCGCTGCTGTGCCTGCTGCCGCTGGCGCTGCTCTGGCCCCGCTGGCTGCGCCCCCTGCTGCAGAGCCTCGAGCGGCGTCAGACCCGTCGCCTCGCCGCCGCCATCGATGGCCCGGAGCTGGCGCTGCCCCCGCCCGATCGGGCCGCGTCGCTGGCCCTGCAGGCGCTGCCCCGCCACTATCCCTGGCTGCCGTTGCTCGCCCTGCTGGGTTTTGTGCTGCTGCGTTTTGCCGGCTTCGCCTGCTGCGTCCTGGCCTTCGACCTGCAGGGCACCCTCGGGCTGAGTGGTTGGCTTGCGGGGTTCGCCCTGGCCTGGACGGCGGGGCTGGTCGTGCCGGGAGCGCCCGGGGGGCTGGGGGTGTTCGAGGCCGTCCTGCTGCTGCGCCTCGGTTCCCAGGTGCCGGAAGCCCCCCTGCTGGCCATCGCGATCAGCTACCGGCTGATGGTGACCCTGGCCGATCTGCTCGCTGCGCTCACCGCCCGTCTCGATCTGGTCCTGGAGCGTCCCCGGGTCCCCACCCCTTGAGCGACCCAGGGCCGCGAGCCGCCATGGCCGCGAGCCGCCATGGCCGCAGTTCGCAATTGGGCCTATTGTTGAGAACAGCCGGGTGATCGTCTTGCCTGCCCCCTCCAACGCCGGAACGGTGGTGGCTGCGGTCCCCACCAGCGAGGGCCTGCGCAGCAGCCTCCACGATCGCGGCCAGCGTCTCACCCCTCAGCGGCAGCGGGTGCTGGCCCTGTTCGAACGCATCGGGGAGGGCACCCATCTCAGTGCTGAAGAGGTGCATCAGCGTCTGTTGCGCGCCCAGGAGCGGGTCTCCCTGGCCACCGTCTACCGCACCCTGCGCCTGCTGAGCTCCATGGGGCTGCTGCAGGAGCTGGAACTGCCCGAGGGGGGGCGTCGCTTCGAGCTGGCCGGCGATGCGCACCGGGATCATCACCACATGGTGTGCGTGGGCTGCGGCCGCACCGAGGAGTTCGAGAGCACGGCTGTGCTGACGGCCGGGGAGGCGGCCGCCGGCCTGCATGGCTTTCGCCTGCTGGATTGCGTCCTCACGGTGCGGGCCCTCTGCCCCCGTTGCGCCGAGCGCTCGTAGCCTGGGGACCCTCTTCCGGGGGGTGTTCTCACGCCTCGGGCTCACCCCGCACCGATGGCCCCTGCTGAAGGCGTTCTCCAACAGCCGTCGGGCCGGGATGCTGGACCCTGGTGGAAGACCTACCGGCGTGCCTGGCTGCGGCCGGATGGCCTCGCCGGGCTGACCACCGCCGCCGTGGTGATCCCCAAGGCGATGGCCTTCGCCACCATTGCCGGCCTGCCCGTGCAGGTGGGGCTCACCACGGCCCTGGTGCCGATGGTGGTGTACGCCCTGCTCGGCACCTCCAGGGCCCTGAGCGTCAGCACCACCACCACGCTGGCGATCCTGGTGGGCACCGAGCTGGCGGGGGGCGTCGGCCGCACCAACCCGGGCGAGGCCTTGGCTCTCAGTGCCCTGCTCGCCCTGTTGGTGGGGGCGATGTTGGTCGTGGCTTCGGCCCTGCGGCTCGGCTTCCTCGCCAACTTCATCTCCGAGTCGGTGCTGGTGGGTTTCAAGTCCGGCATCGGGCTGGTGATCGTGGTGGATCAGCTCCCCAAGCTGCTCGGGATATCCATCGAGAAGGCAGGCTTCTTCCGGGATCTGGCGGCGGTGGCAGCCCGCGTGCCCGCGTCGTCCCTGGTCACGGTGGCCCTCTCGGGCCTGCTGGTGCTGCTGCTCATGGGCCTGCAGCGCCGCTGGCCCCAGCTGCCGGCGCCGCTGCTGGTGGTGGCCGCGGCGGTGGCGCTCAGCGCCGGGCTGGGCCTGGGGGAGCGCGGCGTGGCGGTGATCGGTGCGGTGCAGGGGGGGCTGCCCTCCTTCTCCCTGCCGCCGCTGGGGCTCGCCGGCCAGCTGTGGCCCGCCGCCATCGGCATCGCCGTGATGAGCTTCACGGAAAGTGCCGCCGCCGCGCGGGCCTTCCGGGGCCCTGAGGACCCGGCGCCGGATGCGAACCGCGAGCTGCTGGCCCTCGGCGCCGCCAATGCCCTGGGGGCCTGCTTCGGGGCGATGGCCGCCGGTGGCGGCACCTCCCAGACGGCGGTGAACCGCCAGGCGGGGGCCCGCACCCAGCTGGCCGCCCTGGTGACCGCGGCGGCCGCGCTGGCCACCCTGCTGTTCCTGGCGCCGCTGATCGCCGTGATGCCCCAGGCCGCCCTCGCCGTGGTGGTGGTGGTCTATGCGTTGCCGATGATCGCCCCGGCCGAATTCCTGGCGATCCGTCGGGTGCGGCACGCCGAGTTCCGCTGGGCTGTGGTGGCGTTCCTCGGGGTGGTGCTGCTGGGAACCCTCAAGGGAATCCTGGTGGCGGTGATCCTCTCGCTGGTGGCCCTGGCCCAGCAGGAGATCAACCCGCCCGTCTACGCCATAGGACGCAAACCCGGCACGGACGTGTTCCGTCCCCTCTCCTCCCGTCATCATCAGGACGAGACCTGGCCCGGCCTGCTGCTGGTGCGGGCGGAGGGGCGTCTCTTCTTCGCCAATGCCGACGGGGTGGCGGCCCGGATCCGTCGCTTGATCGAGCGGCACAGCCCCCGGGTGGTGGTGCTCGATGGCAGTGCCCTGATCGACCTGGAATACACCGCCCTCAAGGCCCTCAGCCAGGCGGAGCGTCACTTGCAGCAGCAGGGCATCGAGCTGTGGCTGGCGGGTCTGAACCCGGCAGTGCTAGAGGTGGTGCGACGTTCGGAGCTGGGCGAGCGCCTGGGCCGTCCCCGGTTGCGCCGCAACGTGCAGCGGGCGGTGGAGCACTACCTGCGGGACAACTCCAAGGCGTCGGGCGGCTCACGGTCCGGCTGAGCTGGAGCACCGGGCTGAGCTGGCGCAGCGGGCTGAAGCGGTATCCGGGCCGTCAGGGTTTCGGAGGGCCGCTCGCCGAACAGCACGGCGTACTGCCGGGCGAAGTGGCCCGGGTTGAGAAAGCCCCAGTCGGCGGCGCGCGCGCCGATCCTGATCTGCTTCGCGTCGGCCTCCAGCAGTTCCCGGCGGATGCCGTGCAGCCGCTGCAGCCGCAGGTAGGTCATCGGGCCCATCCCCAGGTGCTCCCGGAATCCCTGGATCAGGCTGCGCCGGCTCGCGTGCACTTCGCGGCAGAGGCCCTCCAGATGCATGGGCCGGCCGGGGTTGGCCTCCATCCACCGCTGGGCCGCCTTCACCAGCTCAATTCGCGAGGGCGGCCGCCGCAGGCCGCCCATGGCCTCCGAGCCATGGGCGAGGGCGTCCAGCACCAGGGGGATCAGGTCGCCGTTCACCAGCCGCTCGAACCCCGCCGCCGGCTCAAGGCTGGGGTTGGCCTCGATGGCCGCGAAGAGCTGGCGCAGGTAGCGGCGCAGCCGGGCGAACCGGCCTGGATCCACCCTGAGCCAGTTCCCGGCCAGCGCCCCTTCCAGCATCGGGCAGCCGAGCTGGTCGGCCCGGCGCAGCAACTCCTCCCGCCCGAGCATCAGCAGGGCCAGGTCGCAACGGCCGAACGTGGTGAGGTGGATCTCGCCGGCGCAGGAGAGACCGAACAAGGCCCTGGGTAGCAGCGGTTGGCCGTGGCTGCGGATCGGCACCTGGGATCGCGCGTTTCCATCCAGGTGCCCATCCAGATCCAGCGCCACGAGTTGGCGCTCTGCAGACTTCGGGCCGGCGGCGTGGATCGCCCGGTCGAGTCGGATGCGCAGCAGCTTCAGCGGGCCCAGCCCCAGAGGCAGCAGTTCTCCCTGCAGCCTGCCCCTGGCCAGCTGGGTGACCGTCACCGGCAGTCCAGCTCCTTCCAGCAGGGCCTGCAGGCGCTCGATGCCGTCAATGGGGCGGGCGAGCGCCATCAGGAAAATTTCGCACTTTCAGAGTGTTGGCCCAGGCCATCCCTGGCCATGGTGCGGGGGTCACCACGGCATTCCTCACCACCATGCCTAACGGCAAGCCCAACATCCTCATCCTCTGGGGCGATGACATCGGCCAGAGCAACCTGAGCTGTTACAGCGATGGCCTGATGGGGTACCAGACCCCCAACATCGACCGGGTGGCCAAGGAAGGAGGGCGCTTCATCCACTACTACGCCGAGCAGAGCTGCACCGCCGGCCGGGCCGCCTTCATCTCCGGCCAGAGCGTGTTCCGCACCGGCCTCAGCAAGGTGGGCCTGCCCGGCGCCGAACTCGGCTACCGCACCGAAGACCCCACCATCGCCGGCCTGCTCAAGCCGCTGGGCTACCGCACCGGCCAGTTCGGCAAGAACCACTTCGGCGACCGCGACGAGCATCTGCCCACCAACCAGGGCTTCGACGAGTTCTTCGGCAACCTCTACCACCTCAATGCCGAGGAGGAGCCGGAGCTGCCCGACTATCCCACGCCGGAGGAGCTGCCTGAGTTCCGCAAGAACTTCGGGCCCCGCGGCGTGCTGCACTCCTGGGCGAATCCCGATGGCACCCAGCGGATCGAGAACACCGGTCCGCTCACCAAGAAGCGGATGGAAACCTGCGATGAGGAGTTCATGGCCGAGGCCAAGCGCTTCATCCGCGATGCGGTGGCCTCCGGTGAGCCTTTCTTCGTGTGGTTCAACACCACCCACATGCACTTCCGCACCCATGCCCGGCCCCAGGATGTGGGCCGCAGTGGCCGTTGGCAGTCGGAGTACCACGACGTGATGCTCTATCACGACGAGTGCATCGGCGAGATGCTCAACCTGCTCGATGAGCTGGGCGTCACCGATGACACCCTGGTGATGTACAGCACCGACAACGGGCCCCACATGAACAGCTGGCCCGATGCCGGCATGACCCCCTTCCGCAACGAGAAGAACTCCAACTGGGAAGGGGCCTACCGGGTGCCCGCCCTGGTGCGCTGGCCCGGCAGGATCGCACCCGGCACGCTGTTCACCGAGATCGTGAGCCACCTCGACTGGCTGCCCACGCTGCTGGCGGCCGCCGGGGAGCCCGAGATCAAGGAGAAGCTCAAGGCCGGCCACCAGGCGGGCAGTCGGCACTACCACGTGCATCTCGACGGTTACAACATGCTCGACTACTGGACGGGTCAGACGGAGAAGAGCCCGCGGGTGGAGTTCTTCTACTTCTCGGACGACGGTGACCTCACCGCCCTCCGCTACGACAACTGGAAGATGGTGTTCATGGAGCAGCGCGCCGCCGGCACGCTGCAGGTGTGGGCCGAACCCTTCACGGCCCTGCGGGTGCCCAAGATCTTCAACCTCAAGACCGACCCCTACGAGCGGGCCGACATCACCTCCAACACCTACTGGGACTGGCTGATGGATCACGCCTTCATGCTGGTGCCGGCCCAGACCTTCGTGGGCCGTTTCCTGGCCACCTTCCAGGACTTCCCGCCCCGCCAGAAGGCCGCGAGTTTCTCCCTCGAGGAGGTGATCGAGAAGATGAGCAGCACGACGGGTCACTCCTGAGGGTCACTCCTGAGGGGACACTCCTGAGGGACCTGGGGCCGGCCCACGGAAGCGCATGCTTCCTGGGGTCGGCCCGGCCTCGTGCTCACTCGGATCCAGCGGGAATCGTTCTGGGATTGCCATTGCGAATGGCGTGATATCCGGGCGAGAGAATCTCGATTCCGGCGGCTGCAAATTCATCCTGGAGTGCTTCCAAGACCCTGGAAAGCGTCTGGCGGTAGCTGCCCGGCTCGCGCACGTAGGCCGTGAGCTCATAACTGATGTGGAAGTCATTCAGCGATGTCTGCAGCACATAGGGCTTGTCGTCCCGGCTGATGCCCGCAACGCTGTACGCAGCTTTCAGCATCAGGCGGTAGACCGTTCGCCAAGGCACCTCATAGCCGATGGTGATGGTGGTGGAGAGGGCAACCGGTTTGCGGATCTCGCGCCGTGAGAAGCTGTAGTTGACCACCGAGGTTCCGATCACGGTGGCGTTTGGAATGCTCACCAGCTCATTGCGAGGTGTCTGCAGGCGGGTCACCAGCAGGGCTCGGTCCTGCACAACGCCCATCACACCGTTGATGTCCACGAGATCACCTTCTCGGAAGGCGCGGGTGTAGATCAGCATCAGCCCGCTCATGATATTGGTGGCGATGGCGCTGGATCCCAGAGCAGCCAGCACACCCAGAAGCAGGCCGGCCCCCTGAAACAATCGGCTGTCGGATCCGGGAATGTAGGGGAACGCCGTCGCCAGGCCAGCCGCTGCCAGGAGCAGAGCGGCCAGTCGTGATGTGGGCGGGGCCCACTCCTGATAAAACCCCGGGATGCGAACGCTGCCGCGTTCCAGGGCGCGGAACCAGGCATTGCTGGCCTTGATCGCAACGGTGGTGACCAGCAGGATGAGAGAGAGGGAGACAACATCGGGAATGGAGGCCACAACTCCACGGGCGACGCCGGCCAGCAGGCCCACCAGTTGTTGGCGCAATTCCCTGGCGGCGCTCTGGGTAGGTGGAAACAGCCCCAGCAGCAACGGAATCAGGAGGTAGCTGATCAGGATCAGCACGGACCAGTGCACCACCTTGCGGGACATCTGGAGCAGGTAACGCACCTGCTCCGGAGCAATGAAGTGCCCGACTCCATGCCGGTTCAGAAAGTCCAGAACGCGCAGCCGACGGCGGGCGATCCATTGCTCCGTCCACCTGTTGATCTGGCCCTGAAGCCGCAGCCAGAGCACATACACCCCGACGAGCAGGCCGGCCAGGGCCAGGGCCCGCAACCAGGACGCCAGGGTGTTCTCGTCCCGGTAGCGGCGGATGGCGGCGCGGAGACTGTCCCGGGTTTGCTCGGCCAGTTCCACCCGGTTCATCCCGTAGCAGGCCGCCACGCGTTGGTTGATGAAGCCGAGGGTGCGTTCGGGTTCTCCGTCCTGACGCATTTCCAGGATCACCTCACCCTCCCCCTCTCTGATCGCGATGGCCTCAGGAGCGATGCTGTGATCACGCGCAATCCTCAGCAATTCCCTGCTGGCTTGATCCGCGGCGTCCTTGAGGTTGTAGGCGCCGGCCGTGGCCCTCAGCTCCAGAATCCGCCGCCCCTGCAGGGTCACATAGGTGGGTTGTTCGGCGCACCCAGGCCCGCGGCGTTCCGGGGCTCCCATCACATAGGCCTGCACATCTTGGGAAACACCAAGGAGCAGCGCGGCGGTGAGGCCGAATGCAACCAAAATCGAGAGCCAACCGCTGAGCCTTGCTCCTGCGCGTCTGGTGGTGCGTTGCCGCGATGGGTGCCCGTGCGAAGGGATCGATTCGCTGCCCGTTGTCTCCTTCACGGTGTTTCTCCGAGATCCGGCGGCCTAGTTGGGCGTTGCCAAGGCTTTGGCCTCGGCCGAGCATGTCTCCGCGGGGGGGGCGTTCGTGCGGGCGAGGTCGGCCCTGCGGGCGCGTTCGATTTCTGCGCGTGCCGCCTCCTTGTCCGCCAGAAAGGCTGCGTTGGTCTGCAGCCTGGCCACGGTCGCGGCTCCCACGACGCGGCCGGCCACCACGTCGCTGTACCAGTGCACATTGCACACGGTGCGGCTTTCGCCAAAGGCCAGGCCCCTGGCCAGGACGGCTTCGGCCCGATCCGGTGCCAGCTCGCTGAGGATCAGCGCCCAGCCCCAACCGACCGCTGTGTGCCCGGAGGGGTAGGAGCCATCCGTGCGCAGCTTGTCTTCATCTCCAGGTGTGCAGATCGGCGCCCCATTGGCCATGAACGGGCGTGGCCGCTGGTAGGTGGTTTTGGCTCCGTAGGTCGAGAGGCCGATGTCGGCGAGGCTGCGCCGCAGCAACTGATAGAGCGCCGGAGTGTCGGTTTCGCTGATGCGGAGGCCCAGGGCGCAGGAGAAGGCGCCGGCTGCTGCCGGAAAGGTCAGATCCGCATCGCGAATCGCCAGGTCCCAGCGCGCGGAGTTGCGCAGGGACACCATGCGCTCGCTCCAGAGCGTGTCAAGCAGTTGTCGAGCTGACGCACCCTCCGGTGCGGGAGGGACGAAATTCAGGCTGTTGAGCCGCTCGGCGGCGGGAAGATAGCCCTGCAGCACGCCCGGCACGAGCTCCTGGATGGCTTCGGCTGAGGGGGGCACGGCGGCCTGGGCCGCGCCGCTGCCGTTGAAGCCTGCGCTGCCACCCAGACCCGCGAGCAGAGGGGCCAGCAGCACCGAGCGGATCCAGAGGCTGCGCGCGTTGGTGGCCGTTCTGAGCAGCGTTAGAAGCATCGGTGATGGGGTCGAGGGGGGTGGCCCGATGGCCTGGCGATGGCTCTGGCCTCGTGCCGTGATCCTGGATCAGGGTTGCGGGTGCTGCAACGCCGGTGGTGGATGGCCTGCCCCGTCGTTTCCA
>NZ_JBKKKY020000094.1:0-8254 GCF_046613545.2 Aphanothece microscopica RSMan92
AGCGTGAGCTGGAGAATCCGCTGGCCGCGGTGCAGATGGGGCTGATCTACGTGAACCCCGAGGGCCCGAACGGCGAACCCGATCCGGTGGCCTCCGGCCGGGATGTGCGGGAGACGTTCGCCCGCATGGCCATGAACGATGAGGAGACCGTCGCCCTGGTGGCCGGGGGGCACACCTTCGGCAAGGCCCACGGCGCCGGCAGCCCCGATCTGGTCGGGCCTGGGCCGGAGGGGGCCTCGCTCGAGGAGCAGGGGCTGGGCTGGAGCAACCGGTTCGGCAGCGGCAAGGGCGCCGATGCCACCACCAGCGGCATCGAGGGGGCCTGGAAACCCCACCCCACCACCTGGGACCGGGGTTATTTCGCGATGCTGTTCGGCTACGAGTGGGAGCTGGAGAAGAGTCCGGCCGGCGCCTGGCAGTGGCGCGCCAAGGATGTGCGCGAGGAACACCTCATCCCCGACGCCCACGACCCCACCAGGCGGCACCGGCCGATGATGACCACCGCGGATCTGTCGCTGCGCTTCGATCCGATCTACGAACCGATCGCCCGCCGCTTTCACGTCGATCATCAGGCCTTTGCCGACGCCTTCGCCCGCGCCTGGTTCAAGCTCACCCACCGCGACATGGGGCCGAAGGTGCTCTACCTCGGCCCTGAAGTGCCCGCCGAGGATCTGATCTGGCAGGACCCGGTTCCCCCCGTCGATCATCCCCTGATCGGCCCCGCCGCCATCGCCGAGCTCAAGGGCCAGGTGCTGTCCAGCGGGCTCACCGTGCCGGAGCTGGTGGCCACCGCCTGGGCTTCGGCCTCCACCTTCCGCGGCTCCGACAAGCGGGGGGGCGCCAACGGTGCCCGCCTGCGGCTGGCCCCCCAGAACGGCTGGGAGGTGAACCAGCCCGGGCAGCTGGCCCGGGTGCTGGGCGTGCTCGAAGGGATCCAGCAGAGCTTCAACGCCGCCCAGGCTGATGGCACCCGGGTGTCCCTGGCGGATCTGATCGTGCTGGCAGGGGCTGCGGCCGTGGAGGAGGCCGCCCGCGCCGCCGGCCAGGCCGTGACGGTGCCGTTCAGCCCGGGCCGCACCGATGCCACCCAGGCGCAGACCGATGCCGCCTCCTTCGCGGTGCTGGAGCCCCAGGCCGACGGCTTCCGCAATTACCTGAAGCGCACCTACCGCGTGCCGGCGGAGGAGCTGCTGATCGATCGGGCCCAGCTGCTCAGCCTCAGCGCCCCGGAGCTGACCGTGCTGGTGGGGGGACTGCGGGTGCTGGGGGCCAATGCGGGCGGCTCATCCCACGGCGTGCTGACCCACCGGGTCGGCACCCTCAGCACCGACTTCTTCGTGAACCTGCTCGACATGGGCACGGTCTGGACGCCGAACTCCGACGCTGGGGCCGAAGCCGCGGCAACCTTCGAGGGGCGTGACCGCCGGACGGGCGCGTTGCGCTGGACCGCGACCCGGGTCGACCTGGTGTTCGGCTCCAACTCCCAGTTGCGCGCCCTGGCGGAGGTCTATGCCCAGAACGATGCGCCGGCCAAGTTCGTGGCCGATTTCATCGCGGCCTGGACCAAGGTGATGAACCTGGATCGCTTCGACCTGCGCGCCGCCGGGACAGGTGGCTGAGCTGCCCTCCCGGGGCCTGCTGCTGAGCCGGATCCTGCCGGAACCCCCGGCCCCGGGGGAAGGACTGCGGCTGGCGCTCTGGCAGGGCGAGGGACGGGCCGGCACGGCGGCTGCCGTGGAGGAGAACCTGCAGCGGCTCGAGCAGGTGAGTGCAGCCGCCGCCGGCTGGGGTGCGCAGCTGCTGGCCTTCCCGGAGCTCTACCTCGGTGGCTATGCCAGCGATCCCGCGCGGGTGCGGCAGCTGGCGGAACCGCTCGACGGCCCCAGCCTGCAGCGCGTGGCGGCCTGTGCCCGCCGTCAGGGGATGGCGATCGCCTGCCCCTACGCCGAGCGGGCCCTGGTGGCGGGTGAGGAGCGCTTCTACGACGCCATCGCCCTGGTGGATGCCAGCGGCACCCTGCTGAAGAACTACCGCAAGACCCACCTCTGGGGCCCCGATGAGCGGAAGTTCTGGAGCGAGGGCCACCGCTTCGCGGAGGAGGGGGACGCCTTCACCGTGCAGGCCGTCAACGGGCTCGGCGTGGGCCTGCTCAACTGCTACGAAGCCGAATTCCCGGAGCTCACCCGTCTGCTGGCGCTGCGGGGGGGCCAGCTGGTGCTGATTCCCACCGCCGCCGACACCTGGGTGCGGCTGAGTGACGGCCGGCGCACCGCACCTCCCTACCCCGATGTCTCCCGCACCCTCCTGCCGGCCCATGCGTTCCAGGACTTCTGCTTCGTGGCCTATGCCAACCGCTGTGGTCTGGAGACCGTGGAGGGCGAGCCCTGGGCCCACTACCTCGGCAACAGCGTGATCTGCGCCCCGGACGGGTCCCTGCTGCTGGCCGCCGACAACCGGCCCTGCCTGCTGCTGGCCGACCTGATCCCCGGCGAGTACCACCATCCCCATCCGGAGGGAACCACCTACTTCGCCGATCGCCGAACGGATCTCTACGGCGATCTGCTCAGCCCTCCGCTCACCAGGCGATCCCCTTAGCGCTGGAAACCGGAGCGTCCTGGATACGGTGTGGGGCCAGGTCTGAGAGCGACACCGCATGGCCCTCCACGAGACCAGCCCCATCACCCGTAAGGACAGCAGCGACTCGGAGCTGCTGGTGCAACCGCTCCCGGCTGATGTCTTCCCCGCGGAGGGACAGGATGCCTCCATCACCGAGGCGATTCTCGAGGAGGAATTGCTGCTCGATGGCAACAGCAAGCAGAACCTCGCCACCTTCTGCCAGACCACCGAGGGGCCCGAGGTTCATGCCCTGATGGATCTGGCCATCGACAAGAACCTGATCGACAAGGACGAATACCCTCAGACGGCGGAAATCGAGCGCCGCTGCGTCAACCTCGTGGCCGATCTGTGGAACGCGCCGCAGGGCGCCACCGGCTGCTCCACCATCGGCAGCAGCGAGGCGGCCATGCTCGGCGGCCTGGCCGCCAAGTGGCGCTGGCGGGCGAGGCGTCAGGCGGCGGGCCTGCCCACCGACAGGCCCAACATGGTGTGCGGCAGTGTGCAGATCTGCTGGCACAAGTTCGCCCGCTACTGGGACATCGAGCTGCGGGAGATCCCCATGGCCCCCGGCCGCCTGTGCATGACACCCGATGACGTGCTGGAGCGGGTGGATGAGAACACGATCATGGTGGTCCCCACCCTCGGCGTCACTTACCACGGCCTCTACGAAGACGTGGCCGGCATCAGTGCCGCCCTCGATGGGCTGCAGGAGCGCACCGGCCTGGATGTGCCCATTCATGTGGATGCGGCCAGCGGCGGCTTCCTCGCTCCCTTCACCGCCCCTGACCTTCCCCCCTGGGACTTCCGGCTGGAGCGGGTCAAGTCGATCAATGCCTCCGGACACAAGTTCGGCCTCGCCCCCCTCGGCGTGGGCTGGGTGATCTGGCGCCAGGCCAGCGATCTGCCCCGGGAGCTGGTGTTCAGCGTGAGCTACCTGGGGGGCGACATGCCCACCTTCCAGATCAACTTCTCCCGGCCGGCGGGCCAGGTGATCGCCCAGTACTTCATGTTCGTGCGGCTGGGGCGGGAGGGCTACCGACTCACCCACGGCGTCTCCTACGCCGTGGCCCGCTACCTTGCCGCCGCCCTGGCCAGGCTGGAGCTCTTCGAGATCCTCCACGACGGGGATCCCGACCAGGGCATTCCCGCCGTGGTCTGGACCCTGGCCCCCGGCCGCAACGGCGGATTCAGCCTCTACGACCTGGCCGATCGCCTGCGCACTCGCGGCTGGCAGGTTCCGGCCTACCCCTTCACCGGCAGTCTCAGCACCAGGGCCTACCAGCGGATCCTGGTGAAGCGGGGCTTCAACCGCGAGATGGCGGATCTGCTCCTGCGGGACATCCGCCAGGCGATCGAGCACTTCGAACGGCACCCGGTCCCCGTGCCGCTCACGGCCAGCGAGGCCGCCTCCTACAACCATCTGTAGGGAACGCTGCACAGCCATGGCGCCTCAGCCCATGGGCCCTCAGCCCATGGGCCCTCAGCCCATGGCGAAGACGGTTCGATCACCCCCTCTGCCGCTTGAATCCAGGGGGGAGTGGCCCTGTCTGCAAGGGGCTGCGGGGGCGGAGCCACAAGGCCCTCGCCCCCACGCCCCCGTTCCGTTACCGGGACGCTTCGGCGTGGTTCAGCAGCAGATGCTCGACCTGCTCGAGGGCCTCGCCGGCCAGGTTGCGCACCGGTTCGAACTGCCCATCCCCTTCTTCGAGCATGGCCATGGCGACGCGATCCAGGAGGTCTTCCCGCTGCTCGGCGATCAGTGCCAGCACCTCCTGCTCGATCAGTTGCTGCAGCACCCGCGCGCGCAGCGAGCCGCGGGAACCGGCTTCCGCCAGGGTCCCCTGCACCAGTTCGCGCACGAACAGGCGCTGCACCTCATGGCTGCGGAGGAAGCTCTCCACCGCATTGATGGCCCCATCCACCACGGTGCGCTCCGCTTCGGCGTCCTCGGCCTGCAGACGGAACTCCCAGTCGAGGTGGCGGCGCTGCCAACCGGGCTGGTGCAGATGGGGGGTGACGCTCTCGCTGAAGCTGTCGACCGAGAGTTCGTAGACCCGTTCGGCCAGCCGCTCGCACCAGTCCCGACCGTGACGTTGCAGGCTGTCATCCAGGTCCATCCGGGCCACGGTGTGGCCGCCATGGAAGCTGTGGCAGATGCCGTTGGGGCATTCGACCGCCGAGAGGCTCATGCTGAGGAAGAAGCAACGTTCCCAGACCTAGCCACGTCCGCTGCCCAGGCCCAACAGTGCCAGGCCTCGGGGTGCGTGATCGTTGCAGAACGTCCGCTGATGCGCCCCTGCCCCTCGAGGCTGTTCCCCTCGAGGCTGCCCCCTCGAGGACGTCTCCCCAAGCACGTCATCCCCAGGGTGTGATCCCCAGGACCGTCCGTTTCACGTCCCTACAGTGGGCCCCAGGCAAGGCGTGGGGACGATGAAGCACATCCTGATCGTTCTCACATCCCACGATCAGCTGGGGGAAACGGGCACCCCCACCGGTTTCTGGCTCGAGGAACTGGCCACGCCCTACTACGTGTTCCGCGATGCGGGCCTGGGCCTCACCCTTGCGTCGCCCAGGGGCGGCGAGCCGCCCCTGGACCCCAAGAGCAGCCTGCCGGACTTCCAGACGGAGGCGACCCGGCGTTTCGAGGCCGACCCCGAAGCCCGGCAGGCCCTGGCGAACACCCGGAAGCTCTCGTCCCTGCGCGCGGATGGGTTTGATGCCGTCTTCTATACCGGCGGCCATGGGCCGCTCTGGGACCTGGCCTCCGACCCGTCCTCCATCGGTCTCCTCGAGGCGTTCGTGGTGCAGCACAAACCCGTGGCGGCCGTCTGCCATGCCCCGGCGGTGCTCTCCCAGGTCCGCACCCCGGCCGGGGATCTGCTGGTGGCGGGACGGCGCGTCACCGGCTTCAGCAACACCGAAGAGGAGGCCGTGGGGCTGAGCGCGATCGTGCCCTTCCTGGTCGAAGACCGCCTCAGGCAGCTGGGTGGTCGCTATGAATCCGCCGGCGACTGGCAGCCCCTGGCCGTGGTGGATGGTCTGCTGATCACCGGCCAGAATCCGGCGTCTTCGAGGCCGGCGGCCGAGGCTTTGCTCGCGGCCCTGGGCTGATCGCGCCCGATGCGCCTGATGCCCGGAGGGACGGTCACGGATCTCTTCCAACGGCGATGGAGCACCTACCGCCGGGTCGTGGACCACGACCTGATGGAACACCGGGCGCTTGCCGCGGCGACGGCCGGCGCGATCCGGCACTGGCTTGCCCAGCGATCCCCCACGGCCGGCCGGCCGCGGATGGCCGACCTGGGCTGTGGTGATCTCGCCCAGCTGGCTCCCCTGCTGCGGGAGCTGCCGTTGGAGGCCTACACCGGTGTGGACCTCTGTGCCGATGTCCTGCCCCTGGCGGCTGCCCGGCTGGAGGGTGTGGCCTACCGCCGCAGCTGGTGCCGGCAGGACCTGCTGGCCTGGGTCCTCGATCCCGCCGTCGCTGCGGCTCCTGCTGTCGATCTTGTCCACACCGCCTACGCCGTGCATCACCTCCACGATGGGGCCAAGCACCGCTTCCTGGCCGGGCTGCGGTCCCGGCTGGCTCCCGGCGGTCTCGTCCTCTGGGCGGACGTGTTTCGGGCATCCGGTGAAAGCCGTGCCAGCTACCTCGCGCGCTACACCCAGCGCATCCTGCAGACGTGGGATCCGCTGGCGGCGGCCGAACGCCAGCAGGTGATCGATCACATCAGCGCCCACGACCACCCGGCGGATCGCCGGGCGATCCAGCGGGCCGCCGAGGCCTGTGGCTGGCAGTGGCGCTGGCTCTGGCGCGGCAGCCACGGCGCCGAAGCCCTGGCCATGCTGACGCCCCGGGTCTGAGGGCCCGCGCCGGCTGCTTGCTTCGGCGTCGCGCTCACGCTTCGCCGGCGTGGTAACTGCTGCGCACCAGGGGGCCACTGCGCACCTGGGTGAAACCCAGCTCCCGGGCGATCCCGGCCAGGGCGTCGAACTCCTCCGGGCGCCAGTAGCGCGCCACGGGGATGTGGGCCAGGGAGGGGCGCAGGTACTGCCCCAGGGTGAGCCGCTGGCAGCCCACGTCGCGCAGATCCCCGAGGCAGGCCACCACGTCTGCGAAGCTCTCGCCCAGTCCCAGCATCAGACCGCTCTTGGTCGGGAGGGCCGGGGCGAGCTCCCGGGCTGCCGCCAGCAGCTCGAGGGAGCGGCGGTAGGTGGCGCCGCGGCGCACCTCCCCCTGCAGCCGCTCCACCGTTTCGAGGTTGTGGTTGAAGCACACCGGCTCCGCCGCGAGCACCGCCGCGAGTCGCGTCCGCTGGGCGGCCCGACCCTCCTCCTCGCCCTGCCGCCCACCCCAGAAATCCGGCGTGAGCACCTCGATCGCCACCTCCGGCCGGCGACGCCGGATGGCGGCCATGGTGCGGGTGAACAGGCTGGCGCCGTGGTCGTCCAGGTCGTCACGGGCCACGGCGGTGAGCACCACGTAGCGCAGCTGCAGGGTGTCCACGGCCTGGGCCACCCGCTCGGGCTCGTCATCGTCCACGGCCGCCGGTGGGGCGCCCTTGTCCACCTGGCAGAAGGCGCAGCTGCGCGTGCAGATCGGGCCACCCAGCAGAAAGGTGGCGGTTCCCGCGGCGTAGCACTCGCCCCGGTTGGGGCAGCGGCCCTCCTCACAGATCGTGTGCAGCCGCTGCTGCTTGACGACCCCCTGCACGGCCTCGAGGGCCGTGGCGTTGCCGATCGGGGAACGGATCCAGGCGGGCAGGCGCTCCCGGGGCGGGATGCTGCTGTATCGGCCGCGGGTTGGACGCATCGATCGGGAGTGGCGACCAGCAGGAGTGGCGACCGACCGTGGCTGGCCCGGCTGGTGCGCGGGAACTGTAAGAGCGGTTGTCTGCCAAGGGGGTTGGCCTGGCCGTCCCGGAGCCGGCCCTCAGGTCAGCAGCAGCAGATCCAGGAAGCTCCCCCAGCTCAGGCCCCGCCCTGGACTGCCGAACACCTGGCGGCTCTCCTCGTCCCGCAGGGGGGGCAGGCCCACACTCACCAGCAGCCGGTCGAGCTCGGCGGGGTCCAGTTCGGCATTGCCGTCGGCATCGACGGGCTGCAGATAGGTGAGCAGCTCGGCCCGTCCCGCGTGCAGGCGACGAAGCCGCAGCATCAGTTCGCCGAATTCCTCGGGGTCCACCTGGCCGTCGCCATCGAGATCCATGCGCCTGAGGATCGTCTCGAGCTGCAGGAAGCGTTGGCGGCTGGCGCCATCGGCAAGGCTGCCCCCCTGGCGGCGCATCAGCCCGGTGGCGAGCTCCGCGACGCTGAGGCTGCCGCTGCCGTCCCGGTCGAGGTCCTCGAACAGATGCCGGAGGCGCTCGCGTTCGGCGGCATCCGCGCGGGGCAACAGCACGGCCTTCTGTTCACCGGCGACGCTCTGGTGCAGCTGGCGACGAAAGTCCCTCAGCAGCGCCCTGGCGACGATGAACCGCTGCCGGTGTTCCTCGGGGGTGAGCACCGAATGCAGCGCCACCGGCAGGAGGGAGGGAAGGGCCCGGCGCACCAGCACCATCGTGGTCATGGTGGCCAGCACGAAGGGCAGGGTGAGCACGGGCAGCTGGGCGCTGCCCAGGCCCTGGGCCAGGGCCGG
>NZ_JBKKKY020000095.1:0-7258 GCF_046613545.2 Aphanothece microscopica RSMan92
GTCACAGACCGGCCCACCCATTGCCCCGCAGGGAGTTTGAGGAGAAGACCGCCAGCACCGGCTACGCCGGTGCTGCTCCTCGGGATTTACACCACTTGGCGGGACGCCCCCTAAGCAGATTGCCCAGGCGGATCAGGTTGTAAGCGATCACATGCAGCCCGAATACGGCACTGGCATTGCCCTGACCGCGCAGCTTGAAGTGGCGCAGGCCGCCGAACTGCTTGATCCAACCGAACACCTTCTCGATGCCTCGGCGGGCGTTGATCGATTGGGCGTAGCCCTCATGGCAGGTGGTGCGGCCATCGATGGCGGAGCCACCGGAGCGGCCTGGGTTCTGGGCGACATGAGGAGTGACGCCGATCCGCCGGATCTCAGCTACGAATCCTCTGGTGTCGTAGTTCTTGTCGGCACCGATGGTCTTCTGGTGGCGACCGGGGAGATCGGCTGCCATCTCCTTGGCCGCATCCCGTTCGCCGTAGCCATCAGCCTGCGTCACCCGGCAATCCACCACCAGGGCATGGCGGTTGTCCATCAGGGCATGGCCCCGATAGCTGGGCAGGGCCGGGTGATCATTCGACTTGCGGGCCAGCAGAGCGTCGGGATCCGTGCCAGAGCGGTGGGTCTTGTTGCTGAGCCGGAGTCCGCGGAAGTCGCCCTTGGCCCGCTTCTTTTCACTCTTGGCCTCCCCGAATCCCTCACCAGGACCTGACGGCGGAGGCGGCGAGTCATCCTCTCCGTCGATCCGCTCCAGGGAGGCGTGAGAGGCCCAGGCCTGCAGCAGGGTCCCATCCACGGAGAAGTGCTCGTTGCTGAGCAGCGGTTTCACCTCGGGAGCCGCCATGACCTTCTCCAGGAACTTGCCCATCACCTGCTCGTTGAGCAGTCGCTGACGATTCTTGGTGAATGTGGTGGGATGCCAGATCGGATCATCAGGGCTCAGCCCCACAAACCAGCGAAACAACAGATTGTAGTCGAGTTGTTCAATCAGCATCCGCTCCGAGCGGATCCCGTAGAACGCCTGCAGTAACGAGGCCAGCAGAAGTTGTTCCGGCGGCACCGAGGGCCGGCCTTCTGCGGCGTACAGCTCACAGAAGGTGGGATTCAGTCGATCGAGAGCCTGATCCGCCAGTTTCCGGATCTGCCGCAGCGGATGACTGGCTGGAATCCGCTCCTCAATCGACACGTACGAGAACAGGGAGCCGCTGTGCTCGCGGTGACCTCGCATCTCAGCTGGACAGTTGCCCCATTTTCGCTGGATTGCCCGGGTTTTTCAGCGAACTCCTAGTGTGCCGTCCCGGAGATTTGCGAGCAAAGTCGCTGGAGTTTCTCCAGGATGGAGTCTGCCGATGCCGTCCAGTTGAACGGTGCCTTGGTCTTGTTGTAGGCCGCCACGAACTGCTCGATTTTGGCGATCAGCTCCTTGACGCTCGAGAAGCTGCCGCGCCGGATGGCGCGCTGGGTGATGATCCCAAAAGAGCGCTCCACCTGGTTGAGCCAGGAGGCGTAGGTGGGCGTGTCATGCACGTGGAAGCGGGGCCGTTGAGCCAGCCAGGACCTGACCTTGGCGTGCTTGTGGGTGCAGTAGTTATCGACGATCAGGTGAACCTCCAGGTTCTCGGGGACTGACTTCTCGATCTGGCGGAGGAAACCCAGGAACTCCTGATGCCGGTGACGTGGCCTGCACTGCGTGAACACCTCACCGGTGGCCACATCCAGCGCGGCGAACAGGGTAGTGGTGCCATGGCGGATGTAGTCGTGGGTGACGCCTTCCACGTAGCCCAGGCCCATGGGCAACAGGGGCTGGGTGCGGTCCAGGGCCTGGATCTGGGTCTTCTCGTCGACGCAGAGCACCATCGCCTTGTCCGGCGGGTTCAGGTAGAGGCCGACGATGTCCCTGACCTTCTCTACAAAGAACGGATCGGTGGAGAGCTTGAAGTGCTTCTGCCGGTGGGGCTGCACCGAGAACGTCTGCAGCCAGCGGTGCACGGTGGTTTTGGAGATTCCGGTGGCAGCGGCGAGGGAGCGGGCACTCCACTGGCTGCTTCCATCAGTTGGCTTGGTTTGGAGTGCCCGGTTGATCACCTCGGCCACCGTGTCGTCCTCATAGGTGCGCGGACGGCCAGGCCTGAGCTCATCGTGCAGTCCCTCCAGGCCCAGCTCCCGGTAGCGCTTGCGCCACTTGCCGACGGTCATGCCCGTCAGCCCCATCCGTTTGGCGATGGCTGTGTTGGTCTCACCAGCCCCGCAGGCCAGCACGATCTGGGCACGCTGAACGATGGAGTGAGGCAGTGAACGGGAGCTGGCGAGAGCCTGGAGTTGCTGAACCTCGTCGTCGCTGAGAACCAGCGGCAGCATCGGACGACCAAGCGCCACTGGGCACCTCGGGCAACACTCCTGATTCTAGATGTTATTTCCGGGACGGCACACTAGGTATTCCTCATCGTTGAGCTGATAATTCAGCTCTTGACGACCGCGATGTGATCCTCAGGAAGGGTCTACAAAGAAGTCGGCATACAGGCTTAAGATGTGCGCTGAATCATATTCTGTGGGCTGGATATCGAAGAAGGCAGCTCTGCCAACAATTTCAGTTGGACTTGCGAGCCTTTCGGCTAAGTGATAATGAGGTCTGTCAGCGTAGTCATCGAATACAATCCGTGTTGGTTTTCTTGTGTAGATGCAAGATGCCACGAATGACGCCACTCGAAAGCGCCCGTCGATGAGCACAATGTCTGGATCAACTTGCCTCTCTCGCAACAGCTTCCATGGCCCAAGCGATGCCTGAATCATGCCTTTCCCCCTTTGTTTATTGTATGGCTGAGTGGCGAAGTCTGGCTTGCCCCACTTGGCTGTGGGGCCAATATCGAGAAAAACTGGATAGAATCTTTCAGAGAGTCCTAGGCGGGCGATTTCCATCGCCAATCTGCATAGCCACGCGGGATCGGTCTCGCAAGAGTAGCAAAAATTCTCCGGATTTGCCTGCAGGGCCAATAGGGTGCTGCCCCCGCTGCCGTATTCCAGGACCGTGCATTTTTCCGAATACATCAGGCCTAGTCTTTTCTTTACTTCTTCGGGAAGGCCTACGTTGAACACTTGGTGTTGACGTTGTAGCTATCCGCTGATCATAGCCTGGATTGGGCCGTTCATTTCTGGGATCGTCACGACTATGCCGTGGGGTCGTGGTTCGGGGCCAAGGGGGTTGCGATCCAGCCATTGCCGGCGTACTGACCATCCTTCACGCCCCAGCCGATACTCGGCGCTGCTTTCCGGCTGAGCAGAATCGAGAGGGCGTGGAGATCTGCCTTCAAACGCCTCCCCGGCCTTGCCGTTGTCAAGGAGTTTGTCGCATGTTGAGGCCAGACCAGATCGTAGTGGGGGAGTCCCTATGCTTCGGGGCTGCCGGAACAGCTTAGGCAGGTTGTCTGCCGTCGCAATCAGAGCCCATTCACCATCCAACAACTCCATACCCCGCAATCGGAACCGATTCAGCCTCGGGTGCCCTTGAACTGAGCCAATGCCGGCTCCACGATCGTCTTGCGCAGGGCATGGATCGCCTGGCCGGCCATCGAGCGTCGCTTTCGGTCCATCCCTCCGTCTCGCATGCAGATGCCGGTGAGGAGAGGGGGGCAGCTCATCCGGAGCTGTCCTGAACAGCACGGTCTTGATGAACTCATCCCTGAGCCGGCTGTTCCAGACGCCGTTGTGCGGAGCCCATACGACTCCGTCAAGCCGTTCTCCCACGGCGCTCCCGACTCGAGGTACGCCTTACCGGTGGACCACTGGCCTCGCACCGGCCCCGTAGAGCCTGCGCAATGCATTCAGGGCCGTTGTCTGACCGGTCAAACGCTGGTGGCGAGTACAGATGGGTGAGATGCTCCCCCCTCTGCCAGGACCTCCTTGGCCTTGCAGCGTCTGACCACCCTGATGGTCAGGCAGAGGCGGCTGTGCTAGTCGATCACGTCAGGACGTTGAGTCTGTGCCCATCGCCCATGGCGTCGAACTCAAGGCCCATGGCCCACGCCTGGTGGGGATGCTCAGCCCGTTCGCGCCGGACTGAACCGTCTGCCGGCCGTGCCCGCGTGCGTTTCCTGGGGGTGGGCCGCTGCAGGCCTTCCTCTCGCCAGAGCCGCTGCAGCCGCCTGTGGTTCATCAATCCAGCCCTCATGCCACAGCAGCAACCAGGCCATGCGGCGCCCCCAGCGGATCTGTTCATCGGCGATTTCGCTGCAATGATGCCAGAGCTTGGCCTCCTCCAGGTCGACGACCTTGCCCGCATGGCGCTGGGTGCTCCGGTAGTTGGCCCGCACCCGGCAGACCAGCTGCTCAGAGGCCAGCGAGCGCTCTTGCAGGATCAAGACAGCCCTGCGCCTGAGTCCTTCCTCTTTGCAGAAGCCTGTCGCCAGAGCATGGCCTTCTGCGGATGAGTCAGCCGCCGGGCCTCTTCGGCCTGCGTGCCGCCACACGGCTGTCTCCAGCGGTGATACATCTGCGTCACCTCGATCACGCAACGGAGGCCGGCGACGGTATTGCCCAGGGCGATCAGCTGCTCGGCGGTTTTGAGGTTGCGAATGATCTGCTTGGCTTTCGGCCTGGTGCGTTTCATGGTGGAGTTCCCGGCCCAGTCTGGCTGGCTGAAAACTCTCTTTCACCCTGGACCGGCTTGGGGGGGGCACGTCACTGCCGCTCAGCGCGAATCCGCTCCTTGCTGAGGAGAAATTTTCCATGGGCCGACTCTTTCCTATGTGCGTCTTTCGGATGATATGGCCTCGAGGAGACGATCAGTAGAGCTCCGGCTGCAGCCAGGGGCCGCGGAAATCAATGATGCAACACTCACTAAGTGAGACCGCCCCCTTGATGAAACTGTTCTGTCGCCAGTAAAGCTGAAGATCTAGTGGGGGACATTGATTGGGCTGCCATTTCAGCAGTCTCCAGGTCCCGGGGTTCCCCCGGTTTTCTGGACAAGTCGATAGGGGTCACGCCATGACCATCAGACTGTTCATCGATGACCAACCTCACCAAGACCCGGCGCCGGTTCACGGCGCAGCAGAAGGCGGAGGCCGTGGAGCTCTGCCTGCAGGAGTGTCTCTCCTGCAATGTCGTGGCCCAGAGGCTCGGCCACCCCTCCAGCAGCCTGGCCCGCTGGTTCGTCAGGCCCGCATTGATCGCGGCCAGGCCGGCCCCCGCGACCAGGGCCTGCTCAGCAGCGAGGAGCGCGCTGAGCTCAACCGGCTCCGCAAGGAGAACCGGGAACTCAGGAGGGAGAAGGATTTTTTCAGGCTGGCGGCAGCGCACTTTGCCAAAGAGCAGCTGCCGCCGAGAGGTTTCGCCTGATCGATCAGCTCGCTGATCAGCACTCGGTGGCCTGGCTGTGCCGGCAGCTGGGTGTGGCCCGCAGCGGGTTCTACGCCTGGCGGCAGCGGCAGGAGGCGCCGGGAAAGCGGGCGGCCGAGAACGCCCGGCTCACCGCTGAAATCCAGACGGTGTTCGGCGAGCACCGGGGCTTCTACGGCTCTCCTCGGATCCACCAGGAGCTGCGCGCTGCAGGCCATCCGGTGGGCCGCCACCGTGTCGCCCGACTCATGCAGAGGGCTCGGCTCAAGGCCAGGACCCGCAAGCCGTTCCGGCCCTGCTCCAAGGCCGGCGGCGGGACTGCTGGGGTGGTGGAGAACCTGCTGGAGCAGGACTTCCTGCCCCCGGCTCCCAACCGCTGTTGGGCGGGCGACATCACCTATATCCGCACCACGGCGGGCTGGCGGTATCTGGCCGTCTGGATCGATCTGTTCAGCCGCCGTGTCGTCGGCTGGAAGCTCGATCACCGCATGGATGCTGCCTTGGTGATCGAGGCCCTCAACAGGGCGCTCGGCCACCGTCTGGTGGAGCCGGAGACGTTGCTCCTCCACACAGATCAGGGCAGCCAATACCGGGCCACCGACTACCGAGTCCTGCTCAAAAAGCACGAGATCAGCTGCAGCATGTCCGCCAAGGGCTGCTGCTGGGACAACGCAGTGGTGGAGAGCTTTTTCTCCACCTTGAAGCTGGAACTCGACCTCGATGACAACCGAGAGACGCTGATCTCACCCCAGCAGCTGCAGCGCGATCTGGCCTTCTGGATCGAGGGTTACTACAACCGCGAACGGCGCCATTCAACGATTGGCTACATCAGTCCGATCGACTATGAGCAGCAGTTCATTGCAGCTCGTACACTCAACCCTGTGAACCCATGATCGGTGTCCACGAAATCGGGGGAACCCCATCCTGATACACTAAGTCCCACGGCCAAGAGGAGTCTGTCTGACGAGATTCAAGTTGTCATTGTGCAGTCGCCCCAGTAAGACTCCTGGCCAGGGGGGCTTGACGCTGAGTCATTGCGCTGCAGGTTCCCATGGCTCAATAACCCCTAACAGTGGCTGTTCGGCGCTTTATCATATTTTACTTTTCTTCGCAATCTTTGTATATGCTTGATGCTTCCGCTGTCTTCCCTTTCCCGCTAGACAGCTTTCAAGTAGAGGCTATTGAGGCTCTGGGGCAGGGCAATTCAGTTGTCGTAAGCGCTCCCACTGGATCAGGGAAAACCTTGGTGGGCGAATACGCCATCCACCGTGCCCTGGCCCATGGCCAGAAGGTGCTCTACACCACGCCACTCAAGGCCCTCTCCAATCAGAAGCTGCGGGATTTCCGAGCCCAGTTCGGAGCCGAACGCGTCGGGCTCCTCACCGGTGACCTCAGCCTCAACCGCGAAGCCCAGGTGGTGGTCATGACCACCGAGATCTTCCGCAACATGCTCTATGCGGAGTTCGATCATCCGGATGACGACCCCTTAGCTCATGTGGAGTCCGTGGTGCTGGATGAGTGCCACTACATGAACGACTCCCAGCGCGGCACGGTCTGGGAGGAGTCGATCATCCATTGCCCCCCCGCGATTCAGTTGGTGGCCCTCTCCGCCACCGTGGCCAATGCGGGTCAGCTCACCGACTGGATCGACCGGGTCCATGGCCCCACCCGCCTGGTGTTCAGTGACCACAGGCCGGTCCCTCTGGCGTTCAGCTTCTGCAGCGCCAAGGGTCTGCATCCCCTGCTGAACGAGACCGGCACCGATCTGCACCCCAACTGCAAAGTGTGGCGTGCTCCCATGGGAAACCGCCGCAAGGGACCCAAGACCCCGAAGCCTCCCCAGCCCGAGGCTCCTCCGCTCCCATTCGTCATTGCCCAGCTGGCTGAGCGCGACATGCTCCCGGCCATCTACTTCATCTTCAGCCGGCGC
>NZ_JBKKKY020000096.1:0-7157 GCF_046613545.2 Aphanothece microscopica RSMan92
AACCGGCCGCTTCAGAGGACCTGCCTGCCGACGCGCCGCCGGCGAGCGGGTCGGTGGAGGAGCCAGCCCGGGAGGAGATCCCAGCACCGCAGGCAGCTTCGCCTCCCCCCCAGGTTCCCGCCGTCCCTGAACGCCTGGCCCCCACCAGCCCCCGGGAGGGTTCCGCCCGGGACCAGGTCCGTGAGGATGGATCCCTGATCCAGCCCAGGGCCGAGGGTCCCCTGGCCAGGCTGCGCCAGCGCTTCGCGCCGTGAGCGTCTCCCCGCCCTGCGGCATCTGGGGCCTGAGTTTCAGTCCGGCGGGTGATCGGCTGATCCAGCAGCTCCTGGCGGCCGGCGGCCTGGACGAGGTGGTCTGCAGCGGTGCCAGCCCGGCGGCCCAGGAGGTGCTGCGCACCCAATGGGGCCAGGCCGAGGGCTTCGTGGTGGCGGGTGCCTGCGGCCTGGTGGTCCGGCTGCTGGCTCCGCTGCTCACGGAGAAAGGGCGGGATCCGGCGGTGGTGGTGATCGATCCGGAGGGACGCTTCGCCGTGCCGCTGCTGGGGGCCCATGCCGCCGGGGGCGACGCCCTCGCCCAGCGCATGGCGGCCCTGCTGGGGGCCCAGGTCGTGGCGACCGGTGCCAGCAGCGCCCGCGGCAGCCTGGCCCTGGACCGCTTCGGCCAGGCCTGGGGCTGGCGCCGCGGGCCGCAGGGCGACTGGAACGCGCTGATGCGGCAGGCGGCGCGGGATCCGCAGCGGCTGAGGATCCACCAGAGCCACGGCACCAGCCGCTGGCAGGAACTCCAGGCCAGCCAGCAGCTGGGCCAGGCCGGAATCACCAGCGGCGCCCAGGCTGCCGCGGGGGCCATGGCGGACCTGGTCATCACGGCGGAGCGGGGTCCGGGCTGCCGCTGGCATCCCCCCTGCCTGTGGCTCGGCCTCGGCTGTGAACGCCACACAAGCCTGTCGCTGCTGGAGCGGCTGGTAGACAGCCGCCTGGAGGAACTGGGCCTGGCCCCTGAAGCCGTGGCGGGCCTGGCCAGCATCGACCGCAAGGCCGACGAGCCGGCCCTGCTGCAGCTGGCCGAGCAGCGGAACTGGCCGGTGCGCTGGCTGACCGCCGACGAGCTGCAGACGGTGGAGGTCCCCAACCCCTCGGCGCTGGTGGCCGCCGCGATGGGCACCGCCAGCGTGGCCGAGGCGGCCGCCCTGGTGGCCGCCGGAGCGGGGAGCAGCCTCCTGGCCGCGAAGACGATCGAACGCGCCGGAGGAGAGGAACGGGGCGCCGCCACCCTGGCGATCGCCGAGGCGGCCGAGCAGTGGGCACCGCGGCGGGGCCAGCTCCACCTGGTGGGCAGCGGCCCGGGCCGGCTGGACCTGCTCACGCCCGAAGCCCGCCGCGCCCTGGCGGACGCGACGGTGTGGGTCGGCTACGGCCTCTACCTGGATCTGCTCGAGCCGTTGCGGCGGCCCGACCAGTTGCGCTGCGACGGCCAGCTCACCGAGGAGAGAGCCCGCTGCAGCCTGGCGCTGGAGCTGGCGAACCAGGGCCTCAACGTGGCGCTGGTGTCCTCGGGGGACAGCGGCATCTACGCCATGGCCGGCCTGGCGCTGGAGCTCTGGCTCAGCCAGCCGCAGCAGGCCCGGCCTGCGTTCTGCGTGCATCCGGGCATCTCGGCGCTGCAGCTGGCGGCGGCGCGGGCCGGGGCGCCGCTGATGCACGATTTCTGCACGGTCAGCCTCAGCGACCGCCTCACCCCCTGGAGCGTGATCGAACGACGCCTGACGGCGGCGGCGGCGGGTGATTTCGTGGTGGCGCTCTACAACCCGCGATCGCGGGATCGTCACTGGCAGCTGGCACGCGCCCGCGAGATCCTGCTGAGCGGCAGGCCAGCGGAGACCCCCGTGGTGATCGCCCGCCAGCTGGGACGCGCCGAAGAGAGCGTGAGCCTCCACACCCTGGGGGATCTGCCGGTGGAGCAGGTGGACATGCTCACGCTGGTGCTGGTGGGGAACAGCAGCAGCCGGGTGCAGGACGGCCGGATGGTCACCCCACGGGGCTATCCGGGGGCCGAACTGAGCTGAAAGTCGGGATGACAGGATTCGAACCTGCGGCCCCTTCGTCCCGAACGAAGTGCGCTACCAAGCTGCGCTACATCCCGATGGGCTGACTGTAGGGGATGGAGGTGGGGCCGCGTTCCAGCCCAGACGGCCCGGGACGCAGCTTTCCACACGCGGCTTTCTACAGTCCTCTTTCCACTGCCTGGCCTGCACGAGCCAGCCCCTGCCGTGCTCAAACCCGACTGGCTGCGCGTCAAGGCTCCCCAGCGGGAACGGATCGGCGAGGTGGCCGACCTGCTGGTGGATCTCAGGCTGAACACCGTCTGCCAGGAGGCCAGCTGCCCCAACATCGGCGAATGCTTCGCCGGCGGAACGGCCACCTTCCTGATCATGGGGCCGGGCTGCACCCGGGCCTGTCCCTACTGCGACATCGACTTCGACAAAAGCGTGCGGGCCCTGGACCCGACCGAGCCGGAACGGCTGGGGGAAGCGGTGGCCCGGCTGGGGCTGAACCACGTGGTGATCACCTCGGTGAACCGTGACGACCTGGCCGACGGCGGCGCCAGCCAGTTCGTGGCCTGCATGGAGCAGGTACGGAAACGCTCCCCGGACACCACGATCGAGCTGCTGATCCCGGATTTCTGCGGCAACTGGGAGGCCCTCGCCAGCGTGATGGCAGGGGCGCCCGATGTGCTGAACCACAACATCGAGACCGTGCCGCGGCTCTACCGCAAGGCCCGCCCCCAGGGGGTTTACTCCCGCTCGCTCGAGCTGCTGCGGCGGGTGCGGGAGGGCTGGCCCCGGACCTACACCAAATCAGGACTGATGGTGGGACTGGGGGAGACGGATGCCGAGGTGCTCGAGGTGATGGCCGACCTGCGCCGGCACGCCGTGGACATCGTGACGATCGGCCAGTACCTCTCGCCGAGCCCGAAGCACCTGCCGGTGGATCGGTTCGTGACACCCGAGCAGTTCGAGACCTTTCGCCGCCATGGCGAGCGGCAGCTGGGGTTTCTGCAGGTGGTGAGCAGCCCGCTGACGCGGAGCAGCTACCACGCGGGCGAGGTGCGGCGGCTGATGCGGGAGCACCCGAAGAGTTTAATGATAGAATGACAGTGTTATTATAGTGGGTTGTTAGCAGTCGCGCCGCCAGGAGCCACCTTTACTCAAGGGATCAACCCTCCAAGCGAAAGCAAGGCTCATCAATCTCAGCCCCCCCCCGAATGCTCGGCAGCAACAGAGCCAGTCAGATCCGTCCGCTTAAAGCCTGGCTTGAAGGGTCCATTTTGGCCATCGAGGCCGTGGACGTCGGAGACCCAACGACAAATGACAGATTGTATGCGCGAAAAGGAACAGCGCTCATTCCATTGATTCCAAGGAGAAAGAGCTGGAAGAGGTTTGAAAATATCACGTCACACAGACAGGTGATTGACCTGATCACGCGAGCAAGCCAAGTCATCAGCATCAACGAGCCAAGCAGGTCAGACACAATTAGCGATGGCAAGATATTAAGAGCCGGCTTGCTTCAAAAGCACGAGCAGCAACTCCGTCATGCCCTGACGATCAAAGTGGAAGTAGGCGGAGGGACCAGCCAATTTCAGACTGACATCTGCCATGTAGCATCTGTTCAAGGCATCACGGGCGACCATATCTTCGAAGCACTCCTGGGGTGCAACGGTAGCGGAGGAACGCTTGAGATCTCAATCTCCACCATCAAACCCTTCCATCGCCACAGGGTGTACAGCGTTTCGTTTGACACATCCTCCCGAGGCGGCCCCGAACTCTCGGATCATCAGCGCGTCCGCATACCGCTGAACATCAACGCAGAAGAAGCAAGCGTCACCCTTCGCGTCCGGGACAACCGCCAAAGTCGAGCCAGCCAAGGCACAGAGACAAATGTTCTCCTGATTTCCAATCCTGTACTCAGGCAGGCCAGGGGCAAGCGAACAGGCGCAACCATCACCATGCCACGGGAAGCGAAGCTGAAGGACAGCAACGGTGCGCCAAGGGATACAGTATTTTTCACAGGAACAGTACCTCCCTTTAGCTCCTCAGAGGATGAGCCACTGTTATTGGAATTGCAAAATACACGGCCATTAGAGTTATTTGCCCCCGACCAGTCAAGTATCACCTTACTGGAAAACTGGCAGCACTCATTCACGGCCAAGGCCAACCGGGACAACCGCTTTAGCCTCTTTGTGAATGGTGAAGCGTGCCAGCTGCTCGAACTTGGCCCAGAACCCAACACGATCAACCTGCCGACTAGGTGGCTGCGAGGCGAGCCTGTGGAGGCGCAGGTGCGGGATCTCTCGGGTAGTCAGATCTATTTATCCTTGCCGATGCTGGCTCCAAGGAGCCTGACCCCTGAAGACGTGCTGCTGCATGAGATTCGACGTCCCTTCCCAACAGATCTCACGGTCCGGGCCAATCATCGGTATCAGGCCTTAAGAGAACATCTCAGACGTCCCATTGCCGGTATCACGCCAGCGATGCTGACACAGGCGCTGGAGACTCTCGACGGCGACTACAGCACAGTTGAGCTGCTTCCCCTGGCCTTCCCCTTCGTGGCTGAACCCGATGTTTCGGTGGTCATCCCCGCCCACGACAAGGTGGAGGTGACGTACTACTCCCTCTGTTCGCTACTGCTCGCTCACAACGCAGCAAGCTTTGAAGTGATCCTCGTGGATGACGGATCTACCGATGAAACCGCAGCCGTGGAAGAGATTGTGAGCGGAATCACCGTCATCCACAACGAAAAGCCAGAGCGATTCATCAAAGCCTGCAACCGAGGAGTGAGAGAAGCGCGAGGTCGTTTCGTGGTGCTGCTCAACAACGACACCGAGGTGACAATGGGGTGGCTGGATGCCCTGGTTGATGCCTTCAGCCGCTTTGAGCGCGTGGGAGCCGTGGGATCCAAGCTGGTGTATCCGGATGGAACGCTTCAAGATGCGGGCGGGATCGTCTGGGGCTCAGGGAATCCATGGAATTACGGCAATGGACATAATCCATGGGATCCACGTTTTTCCTATGCAAGGCAGGCAGACTACTTATCCGGCGCCGCCTTGATGACAACCAAGGAGATCTGGGCAGAGGTAGGTGGACTATCAAGCTACCTGGAGCCAATGTATTTTGAAGACACAGATTTTTCCTTCAAAGTACGCGCGGCAGGTTACAAGACATACTTTGTGCCTGCGTCTGTGGTGTACCACTTTGAAGGAACGACGAGCGGTACCGACAGCTCATCAGGTTTCAAGCAATATCAGGAGGTGAATCGACCGAAATTCAAGCGGCGCTGGGCCAAGGCCTTCGCCAGTCACGGCAAGGAAGGCGAATTCCCTGATCTCGAAAAAGACCGGGGGATTGCGGGAAGAGTTCTTTTCATTGACTACACCACACCTCAAGAAGACAAGGACGCGGGATCCTATGCCGCGATTCGCGAGATCGAACTGGTGCAGGCACTTGGCTACAAGGTGACTTTTCTGCCCCAAAACCTGGCATATTTCGGCCCCTACACCGAGGAGCTGCAACGCAAGGGTGTGGAAGTGATTGTTGCACCATTCCATCGGTCCCTATCCGACTACCTCAAAAAACATGCCAGAGAGTTCGACGCCGTCTACATAACCCGGTATTTTGTGGCTGCCGACACGGTGCATCTGATTCGCGACTACTCGCCGAACACGCGCATCATCCTTAACAATGCAGATTTGCACTTCCTGCGTGAGCTCAGAGCGGCATTGAGCGGAAACGACGAAGCCCGTATGGAAGCGATGCGAGACATCCGCAACGAGGAGCTGGCAATGATGCAGAAGGTGGATCTGGTTCTGAGCTACAACGAAGTTGAGCATACGGTGATCAGCTCCCACACCGATGGCAGGGTGAAGGTGATGACCTGCCCATGGGTAGCGGACAGCCCCCGTGAGGTTGCCCCACTGGTGGGTCGGGAGGGTCTGTCCTTCCTGGGGAGCTTCCGGCACCACCCCAATGCCGAGGGGGTGCAGTGGTTCTGCAGGGAAGTCATGCCACGGCTGGAGCAACAGCAGCTGAAGCTGTCGATCTACGGCTCTGGCATGGTCGACGACATCAAGGCCCTTGCCAGCGACTGGGTCGACCCTGTGGGCTACATCGACGCTGTTGCAGACGCCTACCAGAGGCATCGGGTGTTTGTAGCCCCGCTGCTCAGCGGTGCTGGGATCAAGGGAAAAGTGCTGAATGCCCTGGCCTATGGCATTCCCACGGTGTTGACACCAACAGCAGCCGAGGGCATTGGCCTCCGCCATGGGCATGACTGCCTGATTGCCAAAACCCCTGACGAGTGGGTGGAGGCCATTAGGAAGTTGAATTCCGATGATGATCTGTGGAGCGACATCTCAAGGGCTGCCCGCAGCTATGCCAGCAGCCAGTTTTCGTTTGCGGCGGGGAAGGACAAGATGAAAGCGGCATTTGAGTCTGTGGACCTGTTCAGTCATCTTGACGGATAACTTTCTCCCAAAAGTCTCCCTAGCACAGCGCAGATGAGCTTCTGCGCCCCGGAATCAGAGACACAAAAGAATCTCCAGCAGATTGACGACTACCACCTTTCTAGAAACAGATAGCTGAATGAGCCAGAGACTTTTCTTGCTGCGGTGCCTAGAGACATTGGCAGAACGTAGCAGACACGCGCCGCCACGCACAAGCTTCTCAAGTTTTTATAGTTCGAGCGATCACAACAAAAGGTGCTACTGCCAGAAGTCAGTAAGGTTGAACCCCCGCCCCTCAACCAAATTAAATTGCCGTCAAACACGCTACTGGCAGAGACGCGGTGTGGCAATACACAAGACCTGTCGACACTGGCAAGGACTGCATCCGCTTCACGCTGATGTGGCTCAGGACGCACAAGGCGATGGCGTCCGCTATAAACCCAGCAGAATTGAGCTAGGCGCATTGACCCGAATTCCATTGGCAACAAACTCCTAGACGAACGCAAGGCTGTTTAACAGTTCAACCTCAGTGGCCCTCTCGGCCCAGGATAGAGAGCCACCATCAGCTAGCATAATGCAGATGCAATTGCCAGACTTGAAGCGGACTTGCCTGTGAAGACAGCAGCAGTTATTGGAAATTGCCAAGCCAGAGCCATTGC
>NZ_JBKKKY020000097.1:0-6932 GCF_046613545.2 Aphanothece microscopica RSMan92
ATAAGAGATGCTCCCACAGAAGGTTATCGCGACAGCAATGTTCTGCAATGCAACGCCCTTGTAGACGGTTTTGCTCTCAAGGAGTGCCCTGCTGCCATGATGGGCCAAGCCGCCAAACTCGGCCAAGTCCGCATTAAATCCCGACAGTATCTGAACATTAAAGAAGTAGTCCAACGCCACCCAGCCCGTGAAGAGGCTGTAGAGCATCACAAGCAGCAGCAGCAGATAGACGTTCAGCTTTTCGGCGGCAAAGTGAGCAACAGCGATCAATCCAAAGGAAACGCTTCCCCACCACTGAATGATATTCCAGTAGCGATCGTAAATGGCAAAGATTGCATCAATCAGATCATTTTCGGTCATGGGCTAAGTCGCGTCGGTCACGCCTGGCCATGCCAGGATCACGAAGCCAGAGGGGAGCCAGAGGGGAGCCAGAGGGGAGCCAGAACTTCATCAGGAGATCCGGCCAAAGCAAAGATATAAGAAGCCCTACAAGGTCCTGCCCGGTCAACACAAGGAAATTTACAGGCATTTCGAGGATCAGCTGGAGCAACCTCGGCATTGCAGGCTCGAGGCAGTTGGCCATGTTGCCTGCGGCGGCCAATGGAATCGGGCCCCCAGTGCTGCAGTCTCATGGCGTGACGACCTGGCCCGTCTGATCGCCCTCCAGAAGGACCCGATAGGCCAGGGCAACCTGATGCGCCGAAAGCCCTGCCATCCCAGGCGCCCCTGGACTCTGGTCCGCCACCCGGACCCAGGGAGGGGACACCGCATTGATCCGGATGCCTCGTGGCGCTTCCAAAGCAGCAGCACGTACGAAACCTTCCAAGGCCGCATTCACCAGACTCACGGCCGCACTGCCCACCATGGGCTGCTGAGCCAACAGACCCGTGGTGACTGTGATGGAGCCCGCATCGCTCAAGGCTGGTATCCCGTAACGGATCAGGTTGACCTGTCCCATCAGCTTGTTTTGGAGTGAGAATGCATAGTCTTCGTCCTTCAGCAGGGGGAAGGGCTTGAAGCGTGCAGCACCCGCCGCACCAACAACCGCATCCAGCGTTCCAAGCTGATTGAACAGAGATCGAATGGATGCTGGATCACCCAGATCGACATGGAGGGGGGCGGATGAGCGGCTGACCGCCACAACTTCATGCCGATCCTGCAGCACATCCAGAATGGCTTTGCCGATCGTTCCCGTTGCACCAACAAGCAGAATACGCATGAACCCTGAATAATGGATTGACGTTGTAATTGGCCACAATCCTCATCGACGCAGCAAGGAGATGATGAACTCTTCCTGGATCCCCGACTTGATGACTTCCACCCAGAGCTGCTCCAGGGGCTCAAGGAATCGGGAACTACGAATCGGCCCTACATCAACGGGATCAAAGCCACTGTCAGCGATCAGTCCGGCCACAACCTGCTTGGCTGCGACATCATTGCCGCAGTAGAAGAGTGTAGGAACAATCCCCCCAAACATCTTCGACTCTGCCTGAATGATGTTGGCGCCCACAGAGTTGAATGCCTTGACAACATGGGCCTCAGGAAGTCTGCGGGCAATCACTTCTCCCCCGGAGTCGGAAAAGCCGATCGCCAGGTCAATAAAGTCTGTGGTCAAGGGATTGGTGGCATCAATCAGGATCTTGCCGTGAAGAGTCTGTTCAAGCTCTGCTAGAACGCGCTCGACTTCTGGCCAGGGAACCGCAAGCAGCACCACATCGGCAAACTGGCAGGCCTCAGCAGCTGAGCCCGCACTCCCCTTCGCACCTGCCTTCTGAACGAGGGCATCCAGCTTCTGCGGGTTGCGGGAGCCGCTAAACATCACCTGATGGCCTGCCTTGGCCCAATGGAGACCTAGAGCCCCTCCAATATTCCCTGAACCCACGATGGCAATGTTCATGGTCTGTACTGCCTGGTTGATCGGAGAAGGTATGTCACTACCTTCAGTCATCTGCAGGCTTCGGTCAACCCATGCACAGAGATCGTTGAGGGGGGCAACCCTAAGCATCCCCACTTCAGATTCCCCCCAGCCCACCTCCGCTGACCATGCCAAGGAGCGAAGGGGCTCAGGATGGACGTGGGAGATCAGATCCGGTCCCTTACCTGATCCAGCTCGTTCAATCAGGGTCGTCGGCGCAAGCAGAAAGGGATCCCCGACCGGATGACGGTCTGCGGAGGAGAGGTATCGCGGTGAGGAGAGATCAGCTGTCATCTGAAGGCATTGGGCTAGAGAAGCTCTGAGCAACAAGGGCTTGCCCAAAAGATCGGCATACTCCAAAAATTATTGCGCGGTCTTCACAAAAGCCGTCAATCCTTTGTTGTAGCCACCCGGCTGGCGATAGAACATGGCTTCTGCAGTGGCATAAAATCTGGCATTGAGAGGAACTCAGACTCCTGGCCCGCCGGCAAGATCACCTCGGGCCGCACAGAGGAGTGGAGCCTTCGATAGGTCGCGGGGGTCTTCAAGTGGCGGACCCCATCACATCGAATGGCCCGGGCTGGTGGAGCCTCCCTAGGGTGGGAAGCACCCTGTCCCGCCACGCCCCGGCCCGACACCCATGGACGATGTCATCCATCCTGCCGAGACGGACTTCCAGGCGCAGGAGGCCCAGACCCGGGCGGTGCTGGCCCGCAATGGTGCCGCGTTCGCCCGTGGTGATCTCGAGGCCATCCTCGCCAACTACGGGGAAGATGCCGTGGTGATCCGACCGGACCGCGTTTACCGGGGGCTGGAAGCGATTCGTGGCATGTTCCAGGACGTTCTGGCCAACTTCGAGGGCTTCGTTCCCCAGGGGAGCAGCCTCACGGTGGCGGGTCGCTTCGCCTTGATGACCTGGACCGCCTCCAGCGGCAGCGGGCGGATCGTGCAGGGCGTGGATACCTTTGTGATTGAAAACGATTGCATCGTTGCGCAGTCTTATCTCGGAGCCCTCTGATTCGATGGCCACGACCTTTGCCTGGGGCAACACGGAAGCCAGCGGTCCACTGCGCCGTCTGCCGATCGAACTGGCTCCTCCAGGCCCCGACGAGGTGCTGCTGGAGGTGCTGTATTGCGGTCTCTGCCACAGCGACCTCCTGCACATCGACGAAGTGCGCCCCAGCGATGCACCACCTGCCGTGGCCGGGCATGAGGTGATCGGCAGGGTCGTGGAGGTGGGCGATGGGGTGGATTCAGCCCTGATCGGCAGTGTGCGGGGCCTCGGTTTCGTCGCCGGCACCTGCCGGCACTGCCGTTACTGCCTGTCGGGAAGGCAGACCCTCTGCGACAACCTGGAGATGACCGTGGTCGGCCGACCCGGTGGCTTTGCCAGTCATGTCAAAGCGCACCAGGACTGGGTGATCCCGATCCCGAAGGCCCTGGATCCCGCCAGTGCGGGCCCCCTCTTCTGTGCCGGGATCACGGTGTTCGAACCCCTGTTCAGTGCCGGCATTTCCCCCACCGCCAGCGTTGCCGTGATCGGTGTGGGCGGGCTGGGCCATCTCGCCGTTCAGCTGGCCAGAGCCTGGGGCTGTGAGGTGACCGGCATCACCACGAACGCGGCCAAATCCGACGAGATCCGCGGCCTGGGGGCCCATCACGTGGTGCTGCTGCCGGAGCTTGCTCAGCAGGCAGGTTCCTACGACCTGATCCTCAACACCAGTGACCATGCCCTCGACTGGGATGCGGTGGTGGGAGCACTTGCCCCCCAGGGCTGCCTGCACCAGCTGGGGCTCTGTCCTTCCCCCATTCCGCTGAAAGTCCTGCCCTTTGTGAAGGGCAACCTCTCCTTCCGCTCCTCGCTCACCTCCACCCCGGCAGCAACCTCCCTGTTTCTGGAATTCTGCGCGCGGCATGAGATCGAAGCGCTGGTGGAGGTGCTGCCGATGGCCGAGATCAACACCGCGATCGATCGCCTCCGTCACGGGGATGTGCGGTACCGGTTTGTCCTGCAGGGGCCGGCCTGAGTCACCGAGGAGTGGAGCGGTGCAGACTCAGGCCATGGAGACCACGCCCGTCCGAACCTCCGCGGCTGCGGCGCCCGGGGCCGCACTGCAGGCGCCCCTCACCGACCCCTGCGTGCACTGCGGCTTCTGCCTGCCCAGCTGCGCCAGCTACCGGGTGCTGGGCACGGAGATGGATTCGCCCCGCGGCCGCATTCACGCCCTCAAGGCGATCGAAGCGGGTGAGCTGGCGCTCGATGCCACCGTGGCCCGGCACTTCGACAGCTGCCTGGGCTGCCTGGCCTGCGTGACGGCCTGCCCCTCGGGGGTGCGCTACGACCAGCTGATCGAGGCCACCCGCCCGAAGCTCAACGCGCCCGAGTTGCGCAGTCCGGCCGCCCAGGCCTTCCGCCGGCTGCTGTTCGCGCTGCTGCCCTACCCCCGCCGCCTGCGGATCGCCCTCGCGCCGCTGCGGGCCTACGCCGGCACGCCGCTGCAGGGTCTGGCGCGGCGCAGTGGCCTCACCCGCCTGCTGGGGCCGCAGCTGGAGGCGATGGAGCGACTCCTGCCCCCCCTGGCCCCCGAGACGTTCCGCGACGGCTTCCCCGTGGTGGTGCCGGCCCGGGGGGAGCGCCGGGCCCGGGTGGGGCTGGTGCTGGGCTGCGTGCAGCGGCTGTTCGATCCCCAGGTGAACGCGGCGGCGGTGCGGGTGCTGAGCGCCAACGGCATTGAAGTGGTGATCCCGCCGGAGCAGGGCTGCTGCGGCGCCGTGACCCACCACCAGGGCGAAGAGGCCCACACCCGGGCCCTGGCCGATGCGCTGGTGGCGAGCTTCGAGGCGGTGCTGGGGCCGGGCCGGCCGGGCGGCGCCGAACCGCTCGAGGCGGTGCTGGTGGCGGCCTCGGGCTGCGGCCACACGATGAAGGCCTACGACCGCCTGGCCAGCGGCGATTTCCCGGCGCCGGTGGCCGACATCCATGAATTCCTGGCCCGGCTGGGGCTGAGCCAGGAATTCCGTCAGCGCCTGCAGCCGCTGCCCCACCCCGATGGCACCCAGGCCAGCGCGGAGCGGCCGCTCACGGTGGCGTTCCACGACGCCTGCCACATGCTCCACGGCCAGGGCATCGAGGCCCAGCCCCGACAGCTGCTGCGGGCCATCCCCCACCTGCGCCTGGCGGAGCCGATGGAGGCGGGCGTGTGCTGCGGCAGCGCCGGCATCTACAACCTGGTGCAGCCCCAGGAGGCGGCTGAGCTGGGGCGAATCAAGGCGGCCGACCTGGCCGCCACCGGCGCGGAGCTGGTGAGCAGCGCCAACATCGGCTGCACGATGCAGCTGCGCCGCCACCTCGATGGTGAAGCGGCCGCCGCGCTGCCGGTGCAGCACCCGATCCAGCTGCTGGACCAGAGCTGGCGCGCCGGGGTGGAGGCATGAGCCGCGAAGCCCCGAACCTGGCGGTGCTGATCGATTCCGACAACGCCCAGGCGGCGGTGATCAGCGATCTGCTGGCGGAGGTCTCGCAGGTGGGCACCGCCACGGTGAAACGGGCCTATGGCGACTGGACCACGCCCCAGCTGAGCAGCTGGAAGGAGGTGCTCAACGTGCACGCCATCCAGCCGGTGCAGCAGTTCAGCTACACCAGCGGCAAGAACGCCACCGATTCGGCCCTGATCATCGATGCGATGGATCTGCTGCACGGCGGCCGGGTGGATGGCTTCTGCCTGGTGTCATCCGACAGCGATTTCACCAGGCTGGCCACCCGCATCCGCGAGGAGGGGCTGCTGGTGATCGGCTTCGGGGAGCGCAAGACCCCGAAGGCGTTCGTGGCCGCCTGCGACCGCTTTCTCTACACCGACATCCTCAAGCGCTCCGGCGGCAGCTCCGGCTCCGGCGGCGGCGGCCGCCAGGGCGACAGTGACGCGCCGCCGCTCAAACCCTTCCTGTGCGAAGCGATCACGGCCGTGACCCAGGACGACGGCTGGGCACCGCTGGGGATGGTGGGCAGCCTGCTGCAGAAGAACGACCCGTCCTTCGATGCCCGCAACTATGGCTTCCGCAAACTGAGCGAACTGGTGAAGGCGCAGAACTACCTCACCGTGCAGGAAGTGCCGATCAGTCCAGGCAGCTCCCAGATGCATCTTTCAGTGCGACTGCGCGGGGGGTGAGCCCACGAGCAGGTGAGCCGGCGATCGACGCGCACAGGCCCCAGTGGCGACATGTCATCGTTTTCAACCCAGAGGCCCATCCGAAATGACCAACATCACCGAAATCGCGCCAGATACATTCCGCCTATCAATCTATGCGCCAGATCTCGACATGCAATTCAACCACTTTCTGGTTCGCGACGAGCAGCCCTTGTTGTTTCACGCGGGCATGAAGGGGATGTTTCCCATGCTCAGGGAGGCCGTGTCCAGCTTGATTGATCCGGCCAGGCTTCGCTATGTGGCATGGAGCCATTTTGAATCCGACGAAGTTGGAGGCCTGAATCACTGGCTGGAATCGGCGCCAGATGCTGAGCCAGTCTGTACTTTCGCTGGGAAAGTGGTCAGCGTCGACGACTACGCCATCAAACCAGCCCGGGGCATGATGCCTAACGATGTGCTGTCCACAGGGAAATATCGTTTTCGCCTTCATCCCACGCCCCACCTGCCCCATGGCTGGGACGCAGGCCTGTTGTTTGAGGAGACCGAGAAAACCCTGTTCTGCTCCGATCTCTTCCATCATTTCGGCGATGCCCCCGCTGTCACCTCTGACGACCTGATCGAACCATCGCTTGCGGCGATGCGGCAGATGCAGCAGGGTCCGCTGGCCTTCTACATGCCCTACACCCCACAGACAGACACACTCCTGACTGGACTATCAGAGCTTCAGCCTCAGACATTGGCCCTCATGCATGGCTCTTCCCACTCAGGCGCGAGCGGAAAGATGCTGAAGGACCTGGCAGGGGCCATTCAGAGCGTCTTCGCCCAGCCTTGACTTCACATTTTGCAGCCGGCGCAGCAGGGCTCGGCGTGGC
>NZ_JBKKKY020000098.1:0-6828 GCF_046613545.2 Aphanothece microscopica RSMan92
TGTGCTCATGATCGGAGATAACGCTTTGTAATTGAACGTAGTCAACGGGGCCTCTTGGCGCAGTCGCTCGCCTCCAACACAAGTTATCGACTTCTTTTCCCCGCGATCTTGAGCGGTTTGAACGGCTCATTTGAAGTCCAAAACGCCGGATTTTACTTGGAAGTCCACTGGTAAATCGTTGGCTCGGGCCTTAGCAAGACGTCTGCAGCCAGTATAATTTCGATATTCTCACCTCAGCTTAAAAGGCGCTTAAAAGCCGGGCGCAGAGGTGATTCGTTTTCGAGTAACCTGTGCCGGCGAACCGACGGCAATCGCTTTGTCAGGGATGTCGCGCGTTGCCACTGAACCCGCGCCCAGCCAGGCACCACGGCCCAGCCGAACGCCCGGAAGTATGATTGCGTTCAAGCCGACTGCAGCGGCAGCACCAATGTGGACGGGGCCGACCAGAAGGCTTTGCTCGGCTTCCGGTGCCATAGAGGAAAATTTATACAGAGTCGTATCGGTCCTGTCGGACCTGTTCATATGGTCATGCACCGCCGAGTAGACCTTCGATCCCGCTGCAAGCGTCACATCCTGCCCAACGTACACACCACCATGCCCCTGAACGACCGTTTGTGGGCCAATATGGCAATTATGCGCGATTACCACCTCGCCCTCAGCCACATGCTCGCTATCACCATTGGTAGACACGGCAAGCCGGGTCAGCTTGCGTCCGCGCGAAGTGATCGGGCCAGCGATAATGATTGCTTGCCGATCGATCCAGCAATTGTCCTTGATGGTCACGAATTGCGGATTTTCGATCGCTACACCCGTATCGAAAACAACATTCACGCCGCATTCTTTCAACACTAGTCGAAGCATATAGCTGCGCAACTTGCGACCAATCGGTCCGGGAAGACCGACTACTGACCAATAAAGAAGATCCCAGAGGAGGTAGCCAATCCGCTTCATCGGGCTACGACATCTTTGATGATATTGGTGGTTTTCTCTCGGAATATATCATACGAAAATAGTTCAATGACGCGCTGCAAAGCGGCCGAACGCTCTGAAGCGTAAAAAGCGCTGTCTGCAGCAAGCCGCTCGATATATTCGCGTTGGCCCCAGCTATCTTCGGGGTCACCGCACCAACCTCCGTTGCCCTGCAATATTTCGCGGCTCCCGTCTTGATTGCCCACTAAGGCAGGTACACCGCAAGCCATGGCTTCAATAGGTGTAAGCGGCAAACCTTCGCCCTGCCCCTCATCGACATTGCTCACGAGATAAAAGGCGCCGGCGGTCCGGTAGATATCAACCAAATGCGCTTCGTGTACAGGGCCAGTTATCGTGACCTTTGGTCCGCCCGATATTCCTGCTGCTTGCATCCTAAGTGTTTCAAGATAATCGCCAGCACCCACAAAGATGAGTTCGAACCGCTCGGCGGGCAAGTTCTGACCAAGCTCGAGCAATCGGACAAAACCCTTGTAAATTGTTTCGTGTTTGATCCTGCCGAGGAAAAGAACTTTAAAGCGATTGGATTGTTCGATGCCATATTGCTTGAGAGACGACCAGTCAGGCTCCTGCGGGAAAAACCGGCTCTGGTCGACACAGTCCCAAACGATATGAGCCTCGACGCCGATAAGGCCTTTCGCGTTGGCATATTCGACGGTGTTTTTGCAGTCTGATATCACCGCGTCTGCCGAAAGCAGGGCTGACCTGCGGCTGTTCCGTAATCCACCTTTTGGCCACAATTCACGCGCATAGACGTTGAGAACAAATTTTGCTTTTGACAACCTCGACAGTTGCTTCGCCAGCGGCGCCATGTTTACATGACCACACAGCACGACGTCGGGTGAAAATGCTAGCGCCTTCATTACCGCATACACCGCGAATATAGCCCGGCTAAGCGAAGTTGGCCGCGCCGAGCCTGCATAGGTCACATCGAACGGAGTCTCGAGCGCATCCTCGTCCGGCCCCATCAGGCTCATAACCTGCACACTCCCAGGGCCGAACGTCTCTTGCAGGGCATTGATCTGGTAACGGTTGTACCGGGCAATTCCGCCCTTTTCGAAGACACCCGGGGTCAAAACAAGAATTCGCATCGTAAGCAAGTCCACCTTCGCCGGCCGCCGCTATGCGGCGCCCCGCGAAAGCACTGCAGCACCGTTGAGAGCTTCAAACGAGGATGAGACCGCCTCGGCAATATAGTCGACATCGTCCTCGGTCATGCCGATCAGCGTGGGCAGGTTGAAACCGCACTTTGAAATCCGCGAGGACACGGTGTCCTCTAGCGAATCTGCATGATGAATGACATTACAATGCGCATATGGAGGCATTTCGTATGCTGGCACGAAAAACGGACGAGTATCAATGCCCTTTTCCTTGAGAGCCGCACAGAGAGGATCGCGGAGATCGGCAAATTGCGGCTCAAGAATCGCGCTTGTCAGCCAGTTGACCGGCTCAGCCCAGTCGGCTGCGGGGTTGAGCTTCATGAACGAAAAGTCGGCGAAGCGTCGCTTGTACAAATCGAGCAGCTTGTTTTTGCCACCAATGAGCTCTTCCGAACGCTCGATCTGGGCACACCCAATCGCTGCTTGGACATTCGTCAAGCGGCAGTTAAAGCCCACCTCGGGGTGAAAATATCGACGATCCTTGTCCATCGCATGATCTCGCAGAAAACGGGCGCGTTCAGCCAGATGCGCATTGTCGGTCAACATTATGCCGCCTTCGCCAGTGGTCAAAAGCTTGTTACCGTAGAATGAGAAGCAGGCCGCATCGGCCAAGCTACCGACCATCTTGCCCTTGTATTTCGCACCGTGAGATTCGGCAGCGTCTTCCAAGATGTGGATTTCGCGATCACCCACCGCCTCTCGTAGACCGTCCATGTCAGCTGGATGGCCATAGGAATGGACAGCGATGATCGCTTTGGTTTTTGGCCCGATCGCCTCGGCCACCAACTTGGGATCAAGACACCAGACAGCCTCATCGATATCCACCAGGACCGGTGTTGCACCCGAATCCACCACAGCAGCCTGAACGGCGATGAATGAAAGTGCAGGCACGACAACTTCATCACCCGCGCCGATTCCCATAGCGCGCAAGGCGATCCGCAATGCGTCGGTCCCATTGGTCATCGAAACACCGTGAGCAGCGCCACAAAATCCAGAAAACCCCTCCTCAAACGCATTCACGTATTTGCCAATCGAAGAAATCCAGCCGGATTCGACCGCCTCGAGAACGTAGCGCGCTTCTAGTTTGCCTATATCCGGCGCTGCAATAGGATAATTTTTCACGTGTTTTCCTCTAATTTGCATTTCGCACGCTCGGCTACAGATAATTTTCTAGCCGAATAAATGCGCCCACTGCGCATCAATTTATCACTTACTCTTATTGCATCACGCCCTGAATTACTATTAATATAAACATCAATACGCAGCATTACTCGGATTTGGATCGAGAGGGCCTCGAGCGCGTGAAATAAATTGATTTTATGAAACTAATGAGTAATTGGTATGCAACGTAAAAGACAAGTCCGCCTATGATTGTAGTCTGAAAAAAACCGCTTGTGCCGAGAATGCTCAACTGCAGTGCCAAAAAAACTGCAGGTATGGTGGCAAAATCTTTACATTTTATCGCGCGATAACTTAGAATTGAAATCAATCCGAAGGCAAATCCAGTCAACAAAGAAAAGATTATGACCCCCAGCCAGCCAGCCTGCCAATAACCATCGCCGTATATCGTGATACCGACCGAAGTGTCGTGCACTTCTCTTCCGAGAAAATCGCTGTACCATCTGCGCCCGAGAGGCACGATGATAGGCTTGCTAGGCCAGACCAGCCGGGGAATGAAATACATCCACACCTCGTTGAGTGTGTCACCACCTGCACCCCTGTCATACATTCTCATAGAATGCACTTGATATGGAACGTAATTCAAACGGAGCCATGGGTGAGTTCGACTGTCAGCGTAGGTGTCTGCCACAGCCACCTCTCCTGCTAAAGCAGCGCTCAGGAATTCGAAACGCTGGGAGTATGTCGCCCTTTCAATCGTATCTTCAGCATTCACGATTTGAATGGCGTTACGCGCAGAACCAAAGATAGGTTGGCTGATATAGAACGTAGCCGCTCCGATTAGCGCCCAGACCGCAAGCCGCCTCATGTTGCCTGTCGCGATATAGGCACCAATCGCCGGGAGAATGAGTGCCGTCAGGAAATTGAGCTTACCGAATTCGAGGAAAGTGAACCCGAGATGGATGGGCCATACGCAGAACAGGATAGCCTTCGCATACTGGCGCCCGAGCGCGGCTAGCAGTCCGATGGCGGCAAAGCCGAGGTCCGGGAGAAAAGCGAGGCTTTCGATCGCCCCCGGGACGACGATTTCGAGCGCGCCGAACCGCGCCGGAATGATCAGCCCATATTTCAAGGCAAGACCGACAATCAGAAATGCAACTGCGACAACTGGAACCGGAATTATCCTCCGTGGAGTTCGAGCCACCCGCCTTAACCTCGCCTTGCTCGTGAAGAACGTGAGCGCGAGGATGGCGCCCGAAACTGCGGCAACCGCGCCGACTGCATTAAGGAGATGCGCGCGTATTACCTCGGTGAACGTGATGGCAGTCGGGTGTATTGCCATATATGACACTACTTCCTCTGGCCCCATCGTGTAGATAAGCGGACCAAGTCCGGAAAAAATGACGATGTTTACAGCAAATCCGAACGCTGGAGTAAGAACCATCGCGCTATCTTGACGAAGCAAGCGATACGCGAAGTAAAGTGCGCACAGTACTGTGCCCACAGAGAGTAATGTATTCCACCAGTCGATCGTAACAGATTTGCATAATCCGCTGCCGCAAGAAATCCAAGCCCATGACGCGAAGGCCACTAAAATCATTTGGGCTGCAAGAAATCTCTTGAGTAAAATAGTAACGCTGCGAAAGGTAAGATCTTCGGTAGTAATCCACCTTGCATCCCCAGCTATGCTATTACGCTTGAAATGTGACGGCCTTGTGATCTCAGCAACTACTTGCTTCATGCTCAATCACCCCCCCGTTCAGAGCGCAGACGCCGAAAAAGCCCGCTCCGAAATGGAAGGGCCAGATGCGAAAAGATGTCTGAGCGAACTCCTATTGTCTTAGTAGCGATTAGGGCTGATGCCGCAGCGATAAATGCGATGATTGTGGCGTGCGCAACTGCAGCCCCGAAAGCATCCCAATAACGGGCAAAAAAGAACGTCATTAAGATGCTGAGCATTAGCGCCCCTACAAGTATTCTTCCAGTCATCCGCTCCTGTCCGGCCATGATAAGGCAGACATAACTCGAGCCAAATAGTGAAGCGACGAAAGTGCCTAACGCAAGAACAAACGCAACAGGTAGAGCGCCACTATATTCGCTACCGATCAAAAAGTCGATCACTGGGCCACCCAGAAGCCACAATACACCTATGTAGCCACCGACGAGTATAGTCATCACCCAAGCACTAGCTCCTACAACTCGCGAAAACTGCTCGATATTTTTCAGTGAAAAGCTCTGAGCTAGTCTTGAAGACGAAAACGAATTTACAGTTTGAACAGCGATTTCGGCACCAATATTGAGCTGCATTGCAAACCTGAACAAACCAGCCTGTTCCGGCATCCCTAGCATGCCAAGAACCTGAATTCCGATTTGGCCGATCGCCCGATGGGAAAAGCTCATCAAAGCAAATTGAAGCATGCTGCGATAATAATGGTGCTGTCGCTGAAGAATCATTTTGCGTTCATCTTCGGGCGTACGTTTAAATATACCAGGAAGAAACAAACCAAATTTAGCCAAAGTGAGGCCGGAAACGGCCAAGGAAATCAGGTTCGACGCAAGGTAAGCAAGCATAGCAGTGCAAAGGGTGAGATCGCCCATTCTTAATAGGATCACGATTGCGATGAGAAGTCCGCCGGGCTTAATGACCATCGACGGAAACGAGCCAAGCGCGACGATGCCGAGGCCCTTTAGCGCCTCACAAACAATTTCCATGCGAGCGCCAGTTATTGCAATTACAAAGAAGATACTAGTCTGGATAAGAAGTGATCGCAAATCCGTAACCTGAAAAATCCACATACCTGCGGTAACAAGTAGCCACAATGGCATAGCGAAATAAATGACTGCCTTAAGCCATAGCCTATTACCCCACGCCATCACCGCCGAGGCATAGCTTTGCCCAGTTGAAGAAGCGATTTCGCGGAGCAAAAAATTGGGCAATCCGAACTGCGCCGCAATGCTCGCCAGCATAGAGCCCGAAATAATAATGCTATACAGGCCGAAGTCCGTAGGGCCAAGTGAACGTGCCAGCAGAATAATGGCCACCAAACCAGCAACCAAGCCGAATAGACGCTGCACGATTGTAAAAGTGCCTGAAAATATTATTGCCTTATTTATAATAACGAATTCCCTAAAACTCATGGTAGATAGAGATGGGGTTCGCGTGAAACTAGAGTAATTTAGCCATGATTTACTCAGCCACCATAAAAAAATCTAGCGCCATAACGAAAGTCTATCGACAAGGCCTTTTCGGAGCGGATCGCAGTGCCCTCCCTAGTATGCCTGACATGGTCATCCGTCATGGCAGTGACTCATCATTTCTTTCATATGAAAAGCCGAAGGTATTGTAAATTATACGCATTTACGGTGCACTATGCGAGTTTTTCGACCTAAAATATCCCTCAGCTACAATGCTACTGGTTTTCAAATCGCATTCTACCCACGCTCACATATTCGAACCCTGCGGCGCGCATGTCTTCGGGTTTGTAGACGTTGCGCAGGTCGACCATGACGGGGGCCTTGGCGAGTTCCTTGACGCGCTTGAGGTCGAGCGCGCGGAAGGCGT
>NZ_JBKKKY020000099.1:0-6824 GCF_046613545.2 Aphanothece microscopica RSMan92
CCTGCGCATGCTGTTTGCCGATGCGGGTGCCACGGCCCTGGCCAAGCGGGACGGACCCGACTTCGCCCCCCAGCTGGCCAGCCTGCGCGACCAGATGCGGCTGCAGCAGGCTGACGGAGGCAGCGAGGGGGTCCTGGTGCTCGTGGCCCCCGCCCCCGCCGATTACGACGACGTGGAGCAGGTCTGCGCCCTGCATCGCGGTGCCGTGGTGATGCTCAACGGCAGCCTCGAGGATGCGGCGGTGGGCATCGGCAGTGTGGCCCGCGAGCGCCGCCGCGGCTTCCTGTCCGGCTGGCAGAGCGCCTATGCCGTGATGCCCTTGGCCGAAGGCGCCCTGCGGCGCGCCTTTCCGGGACCCTGGCAGTTGTACCGGCGCGATGCCGATGGCCATCGGCTGGTGGGCACGTTCGAGCAGAAGCCCGACGGGGAGCAGCGTGCCGTGGCCCTGGCCGGCGAGGCTGGCGGCGGGATGGCCGGCAACCTCCAGGCCCTCGACAGCTTCCTGGAGGGCCTGCGCCACTGAGGTGGTCTGGGCAAGCCTGGGCACTCTCCGTAAAGTGCGCCCGACGCCGCTTGCTCCGAATGGCTCCCGAGACTCCTGCCGCCCAAGCACGCCGCTGGAGCCTGGTGGACCTCGGCGCCGCTGCCGCCGTGCTGCTTGCGGCGGCCGGCGTGATCTGGAGCCCCAAGCTCTCGGGGGCTGTCGCCCAGGCCACGGGTGGCCTGGTGCCGGTGACCGTGCTCGTGGATGTGCGCGGTGTGCCGGTGGCCGATCCTGAGGCTCTCGTCGCCGCTGCCCGCCAGGAGGGCAAGGTGGCGATCGTGATCCGCAACCAGCCCCATGGCACGGTCTCGATCCGGGAGATCCGCCCCCTGCAGCGGCGCCTGGTGGCCGTGCAGCCCGATGGCTCGGTGGTGACCGCCGTGGATCCCAGCGGCAAGGACTTCAGCAACCTCGATGCCCGCTTCGTGCTCGAGGCCCAGGGGCTCAAGGGCAGTGGCGGAGTGGTGTTCGGCAGCCAGAGCGTCAAGGTCGGGAGCCCGATCGAGATCGAGGGCGAGGGCTACCGGGTCACCGGCAACGTCACCGGCATCGCGGTTCAGGGAGGTTGATCTGATGCGCGGTGTTCCCCATCCCCTGCTGCTCGCGGCCACGCTGCTGCCGCTGAACCTCACGCTGCTGCCGGCCCAGGCCCAGCAGCGTCCAGCCATCACCAGCCTGGAGCTGGAGGCGGCACCCCTGGCCGTGCCTCCCCCGAGCCCGCCGCCGATCGGTTTCCCCCAGCTGCAGAGCCAGGTGAGCTGTCCGGCTCTCCAGCAGCGCCTGCAGGCCGTGCTGGGCGGGGAGACGGCCGTCTGGAGCGTCAGCATCGCCGATTCCCGCGGGCGCCTGCTGGCCGATGTCAACGGCACACGGCCACGGGTGCCGGCCTCCAACCAGAAACTGGTCAGCACCGCCTACGCCCTCGACCGTCTGGGCCCCGACTACCGCCTGGCCACCCGGCTCTGGCGGCTGCCGGACGGCAGTCTCCGCCTCACCGGAGAAGGTGACCCGGATCTGGCCCTGCCCCAGCTGCAGCGCCTCGCCAAGCTCGCCCTCGGCTCCGGTGGTTCCACCGGGAGCACGCCCTCCCTGGTGACCCTCGAGCTGGCGGAGGAGCCGAAGCAGGCCTGGTGGCCCCAGGGTTGGCATCCGGATGACCGCTATTACGCCTATGGCGCGCCGATCACCCGTCTGGCGGTGACCAGCAACGCGATCAACGACGCGGTGATGAACCCTCCGTCGAGGCTTCAGGCGCTGATTCAGAAGTCCGTGGATCAGCAGGGCGGGAAGGTGCAGGTGCGCATGGTGTCGGCGACCACGGCCCTCCCCCCCGAGGCGGTGCTGCTCCACCAGGAGTCCTCCGCACCGATGCACAGCCTGCTCAGTCTGGCCAACACCGAGAGTCACAACTTCACCGCTGAGGTGCTGCTGCGCCAGGCAGCCGGCACCTGGAACCTCGCTCAGGCCCAGCAGCGCGAGACCCTGTGGCTCGGCCAGCAGGGGTTGCCCATGCAGGGGGTCAGGGTGGCGGACGGCAGCGGCCTGGACCGGGCCAATCGCCTCACCAGCCGCTTCCTGGCGGCACTCCTTCTGCGGATGGACCAGCACCCCTACGGACGCAACTACCTCGCCTCGATGGCGGTGGCCGGCCAGCGTGGCACCCTGCGGCGCCTCTACGTGGGTACGCCCCTGCAGGGCCAGTTCTACGGCAAGACCGGCACGCTCACCGGGGTTCGCTCGATCAGCGGGGTGCTCCTCACCTCCGCTGGACCGCGCTATGTGAGCGCGATCAGCAATGGGGCCTCCCAGCCCAACACCACGATCGGCCAGGTGTTGCGTCAGGCTCAGCAGACCCAGTTGTGTCCGGGGTGATCCCGGTTGTGTTCGGGATGATCGGGGCGCTTCCAACCATCCGCTGAGGAGCGGGGCTCAGCCCGCCAGCCTCCTCAGGGCAGATGGGGTGCGGCGGCGGCGGCTGGGGGCTGCGGGCTGCTCGTCCATGGCAGAGACGTCCGGCTGCTCCGGCACCTGCAGGCGAACCAGCTCGCGGCGACCCGCCACCACCACCTGGCCCAGCTCCTTGAGGCGAGTCTCCAGTTCGCCCAGCACCTGCTCCGCGTAGCGGTTGGCGCCCTCGCTGATCGTGGCCGCTTCCTGGCGGCTGCGGCCCACCAGGGCGTCGCACTGCTGCTGGGTCTGCTGGCGAAACTGCAGGGCGTCGTTGTGGAGCCGCTCGGCTTCGGCCTGGCTCTCCCGCTGCACACGCAGGCCCTCCTGGCGGATCTGCTCCAGTTCGGCCATGGCCTGCTGGCGGTTGCGTTCGTGCTGCTCCAGCAGGCCTCGGTTCCGCTCGGCGACCTCCTGCTCCAGCTGCTGGCGGCGGGCGGCGAACTGCTGCTCCAGCTGGGCCATGCGGGACTGCTGTTCCTGTTCTTCGGCGGCGGCCTGCTGGCGGCCCTGCTGCAGCATCTGGTCACAGTGCTGACGGGTCTGTTCGCGCAGTTCGGCCACCTGCCGCTCGGCCTCCTGCCGCACGGAGGCGTTGCTGATCAGCTGTTCCCGCTCCCGCTTGGCCACCGCCACGATCTCCTCGGCCTGCTTGCGCGCCTGGGCGATGAACTCATCGCGCTGCCGCAGCAGCTCCACCGCCTGGCTCAGCTGGGGAGGGATCGACTCCCGCACGGCGTCGATCAGTTCGATGGCGTCCTGCTCGTTGACCAGCCTTCCGCCACTGAAGGGGATGCGGGTTCCGTCGAGGAGAAGATCCTCGATCTGATCGAGCTGATCAATCACCGTGATATTGGTTTCAGCCATCGCTGCCGCCTCTGCTTGCGTCCTGATTAAAAAGCCTCGCCAGGTCCTGCGCCACTCCGGCCGGCACCATGTGACCCACATCACCCCCGAAGCGGGCGACCTCCTTCACCACCGAGCTGCTGAGAAAGCTGTGATGCACGGCGGTGGCCAGAAACAGCGTCTCCACCCGGGGGTCAAGGCTCTGGTTGGTGTGGGCGATCTGCAGCTCGAACTCGAAGTCGCTCAGCGCCCGCAGGCCCCGCAGGATCACCTGGGCCCCGCAGCGGCGCGCGTACTCCACGGTGAGGCCATCGAAGCTGCCCACCTCCACCCCGCCCAGATGCCCGGTGGCTCCGCGGATCTGGGCCAGCCGCTGCTCGAGTGGGAATGCTGGCCGCTTGCCGGGGTTCTGCAACACGGCCACCACCACCGCATCGAAAAGGCGGGTTGCCCGTGCGATCAGATCCAGGTGCCCCAGGGTGAGCGGGTCGAAGCTGCCGGGGTAGAGCGCGCGCATCGGGCCACCTTATGGGCGGCATGGCCGCGTTTCTAGAGTCGGTTCCGTTCCCGCCGCCCTTCGGGGCCCCTGCCCGCCATGGCCTCCAACCCCTCCCTCAACGCCGACGCCAAGAAGACCCTGCTGCGCAAGATCCCTCACGGCGTCTTCATCTGCGGCGTGGCCGAGGGCGAGGAGGTCAATGGCTTCACGGCCAGTTGGGTGACCCAGGGCTCCTTCGAGCCGCCCCTGGTGGTGATGGCCGTGCGGGCCGACAGCACGAGCAACGGCATGATCCAGCGCACCGGCAGGTTCTCGCTCAATGTGCTCGCGGCCGATCAGAAGGACCTCGCCGCGGTGTTCTTCAAGCCCCAGAAGGGCATCGGCGGTCGTTTCGACGCCGCACCCTTCCAGCTGGGGGAGCTGGGTCTGCCGATCCTCGACAACGCCCTGGGCGCGGTGGAGTGTGAGCTGGTGGGTCATGTGGCCCACGGGGATCACACCGTGTTCGTGGGCGAGGTGAAGACGGCCACCCTGCACCGCGACGGGGCAGCCCTGGAGCTCGGCAGCACCGGCTGGCAGTACGGCGGCTGAGCGGCTCGTCCTCCTTCCGAAGGGCCCCGCTCCCACCTTGGCCGCCACCCCCCTGATTCAGCACCCGGAGCGGCTGCAGGCCCGTCTCCGGGAGGTGCCGGCCGAGCCGGGCTGCTATCTGCTGCGCGATGCGGATGACCGCATCCTTTACATCGGCAAGGCCAAGGTGCTGCGCAACCGCGTGCGCAGTTACTTCCAGAGCGGCAGCGGCCACGGCCACAGCCCCCGCATCACCCTGATGGTGCGCCAGGTGTGTGAGCTGGAGTTCATCGTCACCGACAGCGAAGCCGAAGCGCTGGCCCTTGAGTCGAACCTGATCAAGCACCACCAGCCGCACTTCAACGTGCTGCTGAAGGACGACAAGAAATACCCCTATCTCTGCATCACCTGGAGCGAGGCCTACCCCCGCATCTTCATCACCCGGCGGCGGCGCTTCCGTTCCCCCCTCGACCGTTTCTACGGGCCCTACGTGGACGTGGGGCTGCTGCGGCGCACCCTCGCGCTGGTGAAGCGGGTCTTTCCACTGCGCCAGCGGCCCCAGCCCCTCTACCGCGACCGCACCTGCCTCAACTACGACATCGGCCGCTGTCCCGGGGTGTGCCAGCAGAAGATCAGCTCAGAGGACTACCACCGCACCCTGCGCCAGGTCGCGATGGTGTTCCAGGGCCGCAACGAAGAGCTGCTGGCCCTCCTCCACGACCAGATGGAGCGCTACGCCGAACGGCTCGACTTCGAGAGTGCAGCCCGGGTGCGGGATCAGCTGCAGGGCATCGGCACCCTCACCGCCGACCAGAAGATGAGCATCGGTGACAGCTCGGTGAGCCGCGACGTGATCGCCCTGGCGGCCGATGAGCGGGTGGCCGCCGTGCAGCTGTTCCAGATGCGGGCCGGCAAGCTGGTGGGCCGCCTCGGTTACATGGCCGAGGTCCCCGCCCAGCCGCCGGGCGCCCCGGATTTCGGCCGCATCCTGCAGCGGGTGGTGGAGGAGCACTACAGCCAGGTGGAGCCGGCTGAAATCCCTCCCGAGCTGCTGCTTCAGCATCCCCTGCCCCAGCAGGAGCTGATCGAGGCCTGGCTGGGGGAACAGCGGGGTCGCCGGGTGCGCCTGGCAGTGCCCCAGCGGCAGCAGAAGGCCGAGCTGATCGAGCTGGTCGTGCGCAATGCCGGCTACGAACTGCAGCGGGCCCAGCGGGCCAGTGAGCAGAATCTGCTGGCCACCGAGGACCTGGCCCAGCTGCTCGAGCTGCCGGTCCCGCCCCGCCGGATCGAGGGGTACGACATCAGCCACATCCAGGGCAGCGATGCGGTGGCCTCCCAGGTGGTGTTCATCGATGGCCTCCCCGCCAAGCAGCACTACCGCAAGTACCGGATCCAGAGCAGCTCGATCCGTGCCGGCCACTCGGACGACTTCATGGCCATGGCCGAGATCATGCGCCGGCGCTTTCGCCGCTGGGCCCAGGCCAAAAGCCGGGGCGAGGACCTGCGTGAGCTGCGGCGCAGCGCCGCCACGGCCCTCCACACCGATGGGCTCAACGACTGGCCCGATCTGGTGATGATCGATGGCGGCAAGGGCCAGCTGTCGGCCGTGATGGAGGCCCTGCGGGAGCTGAACCTGGACGATGAGCTGGTGGTCTGTTCCCTCGCCAAGCAGCGGGAGGAGGTGTTCCTCCCCGGCGCCAGCCAACCCCTCGAAAGCGAGTCGGAGCAGCTCGGCGTGCAGTTGCTCCGGCGCCTGCGGGATGAGGCCCATCGCTTCGCCGTGAGCTTCCATCGCCAGCAGCGGGGAGAGCGCATGAAGCGCTCCCGCCTCTCCGACATCCCGGGGCTCGGGCCCAAGCGGGTCCGCGACCTCCTCGCCCACTTCCGCTCCATCGATGCGATCCAGCTCGCCACTCCCGAGCAGATCGCCGTGGCCCCCGGCATGGGGCCGACCCTGGCCCGCCAGATCTTCGACCACTTCCATCCCGCGGATGACCATCCGCTGGACCCCCAGGTGGACGAGCCCCCCGGGGAGAATGGCGCTCCCCTGGAGCTGGCGGGTTGAGGCGTGTGAAGCGGTGGCTGAGCCTCGGGGCCCTGCTGGTCCTGCTGCTGGCCGCGGGTCTGGGCGTACCCGCCCCTCTGCTGGCGGCGCCCGGGCTGTGCGTCGGTCCGGTCTGTGGCGACGAGATCACCCGCAGCGCCAAGCACCACTGGCAGCTGCGCCTGCGGGTGAATGACCAGCAGGGCCGGCACGAGCGCCTCGTGGTCGACTGCCGCAGCGGCCAGCTCAGCCCGGCCAGCGGCTCGGTCGAGCGGGGCTATGCCGCCGCGGTGGCCCGCCGCGCCTGCCGTCTGGCCTCCCGATGATCGGCATCTGGGTTCTGGGGGACCAGCTCCACCCCGCCCAGAGCGCCC
>NZ_JBKKKY020000100.1:0-6653 GCF_046613545.2 Aphanothece microscopica RSMan92
TCAACCGTTTCGACGACGGGAACGGGCCATGCTCCGGTTCCGGCGGATGCGAAGTTTGCAGAAATTCGCCGCAGTCCACGGCTCGATCCACAACCACTTCAACCAGGAACGCACCCTCATCAGCCGACAGAGTTACAAGGATCGACGCACCGCCGCTCTCGCTCAGTGGCGTCAGCTCGGCGCGGCCTGATGGTCGCTGGGGCAGGGGACTTTCTGAGATTTTTTGGGTTTGTCTGATAGTACCCTCCAGACAGAATCTTCTCAATTAATGATCTACAGATGTGTTCTGTTTAACAATTCTGACTTGATGATCATTTATTGTTCTGTTAATTAGAAAATATTTACAAATTGATTAGGGGGAGGTGGCGGTGGCTTTTATAAATTTGAGTTACTTGGAGAATTCAAATGGACTGACGCTGCCAAATGACGACAATCTTTCGGCAGTAATTTTACAAAATGTTGTGCATGTTTGGCAGAATGAAATAACTCTTTCATCTTCGATTGGAGTCAACGTTGGTATTCGACTAAAAACGAGCGTTGGAAATCCTATACAGTCACAATTACCGGGTCATCTGACACTTGCAGTTTTTCCTGGAAGCGACCATTTCTGGAATATTCCACTCACCGCAGAGGTTGTTTTAATCGGTCTATCTTTGTCCGGAGCGGTGCTCTTAGATACAAATAGAGTTGGCGCAACGCTGATAACAGTCGGTGACATCGTTGGATCTTCTTTTGAGAGTTTGTTAGATATTGATGCCGACAACACGATTAACTCTGCTGCGGCTAACGACTCCATTTTTGCCGGCGCTGGCAATGATATTGTATATGCACATCAAGGGGCGGATACGGTCGACGGTGGACAAGGCAGCGACAGTCTATACGGCTTCGATGGCAACGACTCTATTCTAGGGGGCGACGGCAACGACTCGCTCTTCGGCGATGGCGGAAACGACAGTCTGGTAGGGGGCGATGGCAACGACAATCTGACCGGTGGTTTAGACAACGACACGCTGATTGGCGGGGAAGGTGACGACACGCTGTTTGGCGACGCCGGCAACGATAGCCTCGACGGCGGTGCTGCGAGCGACAACCTTAGCGGTGGCGATGGCCGTGACAGGTTGATCGGCGGAGAGGGTGCCGACACGCTGTTTGGCAACGCCGAAAACGACAATCTCGATGGCGGGGATGGCAACGACAGCCTCAGCGGTGGCGACGGAAACGATACGCTGATCGGGGGCCTTGGTGCTGATACGCTGTTTGGCAATGCCGACAATGACAGTTTCGACGGCGGCGACGGTAACGACCACCTCAGCGGTGGAGATGGCGATGATACAATTATCGGTGGATTGGGTATCGATTGGCTGTTTGGCGAAGCCGGCAACGACAGCATCGAGGGGCGCGCTGACAATGACTTTATCGACGGCGGCGCGGACAATGACACGCTGTCCGGCAACTCCGGTAATGACACTATCCTTGGTGAAGGCGGCAACGATTCGATCAACGGCAATTCCAACGACGACAGCATGTCCGGCGGTGCGGGCAGCGATACGATCTTTGGCGGCGATAACAACGACACGGTAGAGGGTGGGGCAGACAACGACGCCGTCTACGGCAACAACGGCGACGACCTCATTATTGAAGGACCCGGCAACGACACGATCTTCGGCGGTCCGGGGACAGACACAGTCCAGTTCGATCGAAGGATCGGCGATTACGAGATCCTGCAGTTCATTGGAACCAATCCTTACATTCAATTCAGCAACCGGATCGAGGGCACGTCCGACATCGTTTACGGTGTTGAATTCTTCCTGTTCGCCGACATGCTTGTGCCTATCCGGTTCGCGACGGGGTCCCATGCACCGGGACCCGACGTTGTGCCAATTCCGCCAGCAACCCCGACCTCGCCGCTACCGATTGGATCTCGCAACGCGATCTATGGGACGAATGGAGATGACTTGCTGGTCGGCACACCGGCAGCGGACGATATCTACGGCTTCACTGGCAACGACACTTTCCGTGGTGTCGGAAACGACGACTTCGTGGTTGGTGGCGATGGGATCGACTTGATCGATTTTGCTGGAACCACTCAAGGAGTATCTCTCGATCTCTCGATTGAAGGCTGGCAAGCTTTCAGGGGCAGCGAGCGGGTCTTCTTGGCTGGGGCCGAAAACGTCGACGGTTCCGCCGGCAACGACACAATCACCGGCAATGAGTTGTCGAACAACCTGCGCAGCGCGGGCGGCGACGACATGCTTGCAGGCGGCGCTGGGATTGACTCGCTGGATGGCGGCGAAGGCGTCGATACGGCGAGCTACGCCGGGAGCGGAGCCGGAATCACGATCCGGCTGGATCTCGGCTTCGGTGTCGATGGCGGTGGCGCTTTCGACACCTTCACCAGCATCGAGAACGTCATCGGGACAGCCTTCAACGACGTTATCGTCGGTATCGCAGGCGTTGCGAACCAACTGGATGGCGGGCTTGGTGATGACACGTTCTACGGCGAGGGCATCGACGCCGTGATTGGCGGAGGCGGCTTTGACACGTTCTTCACCGGGCCGGGCGCGGCGCTCAATATGAACATCGGGGCCTCGCAGGTGGAAACCATCTGGGGTGGCTTCCTCTCCGACACTATGGACGGTTCGATTGCAACGGTGGACCTAACGTTGATCGGTCAGGGGCCGACGGGCGACAACATGACCGGCGGTTCAGGCAACGACTTCGTCTATTTCCGGGCCGGCGACACCATCGGCGGCGGCACCGGCAGAGACTGGGCCGTGGCGTCGCTGTCGTTTGGGGCCGGCGTCGACCTGAACCTTGGCGCGACCGGGTTCGAGAATGCCTGGGGTTCCAACGTCAACGATACGCTGAACGGCGCATCCGCCAGCACCGGCGTGGTGCTGATCGGCGATGCGGGCAATGATCAGCTCACCGGCAGCGCCTTCACCGACTTCATCTACGGCTTTAGTGACAACGACACGATCAACGGTGGTGGCGGGAACGACATCATCGACGGGGGCGCGGGCGTGGATCAGTTCCTTTACACGAACGCCACCTTCGGAACGGACCTGATCTTCAACTTCCAGGTTGGAACCGACAAGTTAAACCTGATTGGCTCCGGCGTCTCTGCTTTCAACCAATTGACGCTGAATGTCGTTGGCGCTGACACCTACGTTACGGCCTCCGCCTTTGGCGCCAGCCAAATCTTCGTGGTGGGTGTCAACAACCTTACGGCAGGGGACTTCATTATCTGACGGGCACTGTCAGATGAAGGACACGGCACTGTCAGAGGAAAATCGGCTTGCCGTCGGGTTGGGCGGCGGTAGCCTTGATGGCATGAGCCACGCCCGCATCTTCCGCTACTTCAAGACGAGCCCCGAGATCATCCGCCTGGCGGTGATGATGTACGTCCGCTACCCGCTGTCTTTGCGCAACGTCGAGGACCTGCTCCATGAGCACGGGATCGACATCACGCATGAGACGGTGCGGTTCTGGTGGAACCGGTTCGGGCAGGTCTTCGCGGCGGAGATCAGGCGGAGCCGGGTCCAGGCGATGCGCCATTTCCGGCATCGGCGCTGGCATCTCGACGAGATGTTCGTGAAGATCAACGGGGTGAAGCACTATCTCTGGCGGGCTGTCGACCACGAGGGTGAGGTGCTCGAAAGCGTCGTGACGAAGCGCCGGGACAAGAAGGCAGCGTTGAAGTTCTTACGAAAATCGCTTCGAAGGCATGGCTTCACCGAAACAATCGTCACAGATCGACTGGCGTCCTATGGCGCTGCTCTGAAAGCATTGGGCGCGATCGACAAGCGCGAGATCGGCCGGTGGTTGAACAACCGGGTTGAGAATTCCCATCAACCGTTTCGACGACGGGAACGGGCGATGCTCAGGTTCCTGCGCATGCGAAGTCTGCAGAAACTCGCCGCAGTCCACGGCTCGATCCACAATCACTTCAACCAGGAACACCACCTCTCATCCAGACCTGCCTTCAAGGAACGACGCGCCGCCGCACTCACCGAGTGGCGTCAACTCTGCGCGGCCTGATCCATGCCGGGGTAGGGGGCTTTCCGAGACTGTTTTGGTCTGTCTGACAGCACCGATTTCGCTTATGGCCTTGATCTAGCCTAAGTGGCGTGCCGTTTCTTCAGGAGATAGCAATGTCCAATTCAAGCCCGGTCCTCGATGGACTGCTCACCAACGTCGTGTTCGAGGAACAGCTGGTCAATGCAGCACCGCAACTCCTCGACACCAGCGTGGTTTTCACGGATGTAGATGGCAACTTCAATGGTGGCGATCTCGTCGTCAGCGGGCTTCTGGCCGAGGACAGTGTCGGCATCCGCAATGAGGGCACCGGTGCGGGGCAGATTGCCGTCACCGGCAGCGATGTCCGCTTCGGCAATGTCGTCATCGGCAACTTCACCGGCGGCACGGCGGGAACCCCCCTGGTGGTCAGCTTCAACGCCATTGCCACGTCGGCCGCAATCGATGCGCTGCTCCAGAACCTGACCTATGCCAACAGCTCTGACACGCCCACCGCCACGCGCAATCTGGTCATCACGATCCATGATGCAGCTGGCGCCGCAGCCATCCAGCCCACCAGTTTCACCGAGATCACCGGCCTGGCCAACCCCTTCAATGGCATCGATTTTGGCGATTACAGCGCTCCCAGCTTCGCCGATCTCGATGGCGATGGCGACCTTGACGCCCTGATCGGGGCAAGTAACGGCACCCTCCGTTACTTTCGCAACAATGGAACGGCGCTGGCCCCGGTCTTCGCCGAGCAGACCGGTGCTGCCAATCCCTTCAATGGCGTCAATGTGGGGGGGTGGAGCAAACCCAGCTTCGCTGATCTCGATGGCGATGGCGACCTTGATGCCCTGATCGGGGAGTTTGACGGCTTCCTCAACTACTACCGCAACACTGGCACGGCACTGGTCCCGGTCTTCGCCGAGCAGACAGGCGCTGCAAACCCCTTCAATGGCGTCGATGTGGGATTTCACAACGCCCCCAGCTTCGCCAATCTTGATGGCGATGGCGACCTTGATGCCCTGATCGGGGAAAGCGAAGGCCCCCTCAACTACTATCGCAATACCGGCACGGCGCTGGCCCCGGTCTTCATCGAGCAGACCGGCGCTGCCAATCCCTTCAATGGCGTTATTGTGGGTTCCTACAGCACCCCCGGCTTCGCCGATCTCGATGGCGATGGCGACCTTGATGCCCTGATCGGTGAGAATGACGGCACCCTGAATTACTCCCGCAACACCGGCACGGCGCTGGCCCCGGTTTTCACCGAGCAGACCGGCACTGCCAACCCCTTCAATGGCGTTGATGTGGGTCTATACAGCGCCCCCAGCTTCGCCGATCTTGACGGCGATGGCGACCTTGATGCCCTGATCGGGGAGGTATTCGGCACCCTACGCTACTGGCGCAACACCGCATCGGCAGCCTCGACTCCGGCCTTCACCGAGCAGACCGGCGCTGCCAACCCCTTCAATGGCGTCGATGTGGGATTGGTCAGCGCCCCCAGCTTCGCCGATCTCGATGGCGATGGCGACCTGGACGCCCTGATCGGGGAGGGATTCGGCTCCCTCCGCTACTGGCGCAACAATGGCACGGCGCTGGCCCCGGTCTTCACCGAGCAGACCGGCGCTGCCAACCCCTTCAATGGCTTCGATGTGGGAGATGTCAGCACCCCCACATTCGCCGATCTCGATGGCGATGGCGACCTCGATGCCCTGATCGGGGAGTTCAACGGCAACCTCAATTACTACCGCAACATCGGCACGGCGCTGGCCCCTGTCTTCACCCTGCAGATCGGCGCTGCAGACCCCTTCAATGGCGTCGATGTGGGTGTCCAAAGCACCTCCACACTTGCCGATCTTGATGGCGATGGCGATCTGGATGCCGTGATCGGGGAGTTTGACGGCGTCCTCAACTACTACCGCAACGACGGCACGGCGCTCGCCCCGGCCTTCACCGAGCAGACCGGCGCTGCCAATCCCTTCAATGGCGTCGATGTGGGGTTGCGCAGCGCCCCCAGCTTCGCCGATCTTGATGGCGATGGCGACCTTGATGCCCTGATCGGGGAGTTTGACGGCTTCCTGAACTACTACCGCAACACCGGCTCTGGCTTCGTGCTCACCGTCAATGTCACGGCGCAGAACGAGAACCCGTTCGCCGCCGGCAATGATGTGGTGAACCTCAACACGCTGCTGGCCACCGGCAACTACTTCCTGCCCGATGTCACCAATGCACTTGACGGCAACGACAACGTCATCCTCTCCAGCACGGTGAATGTCGGCGTCGCCTTCAATGGCGGGATCGGCAATGACACCATCACCGGCGGAACCGGCAACGACATCATCTTCGGACAGGATGGCAACGACTTCATCGCCGGCGGGGGCGGCGGCGACAGCCTGGACAGCGGCGACGGCTTCGACTCGGTGTCCTGGCTGGGTTCAAGCGCGCCAGTTCTGGTGAATCTCACCAACCAGGCGCTGAACGCCTTCGCCGCGGCGGGCGACACTGTCACCAACTTTGAGGCTTACTACCTCACCAACTCGGCCGACAGCTTCACCAATGCGGGCGCTGGCGGCTACATCTACGGCTTCGGCGGCGGGGACATCATCATTGGCGGGGCCGGCTCGGAGTTCATC
>NZ_JBKKKY020000101.1:0-6434 GCF_046613545.2 Aphanothece microscopica RSMan92
GGCGGGCTCCACCTCGATCGCGGCGGCCCGCTCGGCGGGGGTGAGCGGCTCCAGCCGCTCCCACTGGGCTGCCAGCACAGCCAGATCGGCGTCGGAGGGGTCGCCGCCGCTCTGCTGCCGCTGCAGGATCCGTCCCTCGATGAGGGGGCGGGGTGCGGTGAACGCCAGGATCAGCAGGGGAACCCCCGCCTGCGCCGCCAGCCCGGCCATGGTCTGGCGATCGCGAAGCCGCAGGAACGTGGCATCCACGATCACGCAGAAACCCGCCGCCAGCAGGGGCCGCGCCAGTTCCGGCAGCAGACGCTCGAACAGCTCCTCCCCCACGGCCGCCGCGTAGGGATCGCCGCGGCGCGGCTCCCCGTCGCCCTGGCCCCAGAGGCCGAACAGCCGCTTGCGCTCCACGTCCGAGCGGAGGCGGATCGCCCCCAGCTCCTCGATCAGCCCGGCGCTGTGGTGGGACTTCCCCGAGCCCGAGACGCCGTGGCAGAGCACCAGGGCCTGGGGCTGGGGCGGGCCTGGACTCTCCCCCAGGGCGAGGTAGCGCTCCACCGCCGCGCCATCGCCGCCGAGGGCGGCCACCTTGGCCCGCACCAGGGCCCTGTAGCTCAGGTACCAGGCCCAGAGCTCCAGGCCGGCGTAGTCGCCGCTGTGCTCCAGCCACTGGTTCAGCAGCCGCCAGCCCTGCGGGGCGCAGTGCCGTTCCTGCAGGTCCATGACCAGGAAGGCCATGTCGCTGATCACATCGATCCAGCGCAGAGCGGCATTGAACTCCAGGCAGTCGAAGACCTCGATGCGGTCCTGGAGCAGCAGCATGTTGCCCAGGTGCAGATCGCCGTGGCATTCCCGCACCCGGCCGCTGGCGAGACGCTGCGCGAAGCGGCTCTCCAGCCGTCCGTAGCTCCCGGCGATCCAGTCCTGCAACCGCCGCAGCCGGTGTTCCAGGCCCGGATCGGCATGGGCCAGCAGGCTGGTGACGTTGGCCAGCACCGGTTGTCGCACCGCCGCCGGGGTGCCGAAGGCGCCGTCGGGTCTTGCCGTCGCGGCGGCGGCGTGGAAGCGGGCCAGCCGCTCGGCCAGCCCGTCCAGGTGGCGGCGGGTCACGGCTCCCCGGGCCAGGGCGGCCGGCAGCAGGGCCTCCTGGGGGAACTGCCCCATGCGGACGGCGTACTCAAGGATCGGGGCCTCGTCCTCCCCCGGCTCGCTGTCCTCGGCCCGGGGGGTTGCCTGCAGCCGCGGCCGCTCGGGGCTGCCGACGATCGCCACCACCCCCTGGTAGAGCCAGGGGGTGAGGCGGCGGTTGAGGCGCACTTCCTCATGGCAGCAGCGGCGCCGTCGCTCCAGGTTGCTGAAGTTGACGAAGCCGAAATCCACCGGCTTCTTGATCTTGTAGGCGACGGTGCCGGTGAGCAGGATCCAGGAGATGTGGGTCTGCAGCAGCCGGATCTCCCCCACGGGGTGGGGGTAGGCCTGCGGCTGCTGCAGGCCACGGATCAGCGCTGGCAGGGCAGCGTCGGCCGCGGCCGCGGCCACGGCTCAGTCGAAGCCGAGCAGGTCGAAGATCTCCCGGTCCTTGAGGGATTCGGCCTCCAGGGGCTCCACGGTCTCGAGCATCGACTGGGCCAGGCGCAGGTATTCGTTCTGGACCGCTTCCACCTCGGGGGTGGGCTCCATCTCGAAGATCGTGCACTTCTTCAGCCGCGAACGGCGGATGGCATCGAGGTCGGGGAAGTGGGCCATGGTCTTCATGCCCACCCGGTCGTTGAAGCGGTCGATCTGGTCGGTGTCCTTCGAGCGGTTGGCCACCACGCCGCCGAGCCGCACCTTGTAGTTCTTCGCCTTGGCCTGGATCGCCGCGATGATGCGGTTCATGGCGAAGATCGAGTCGAAGTCGTTCGCCGTCACGATCAAGCAGTAGTGGGCGTGCTGCAGCGGCGCGGCGAAACCGCCGCACACCACATCGCCGAGCACATCGAAGATCACCACATCGGTGTCCTCCAGCAGGTGATGCTCCTTGAGCAGCTTCACGGTCTGGCCGGTCACGTAGCCACCGCAGCCGGTGCCGGCCGGCGGTCCGCCGGATTCCACGCACTGCACACCGTTGAAGCCCTCGAACACGAAATCCTCAGGGCGCAGTTCCTCGGTGTGGAAATCCACGGTCTCGAGAATGTCGATCACCGTGGGCACCATCTGCTTGGTGAGCGTGAAGGTGCTGTCGTGCTTGGGATCGCAGCCGATCTGCAGCACCCGCTTGCCGAGCTTGGAAAATGCCGCGGAAAGATTGGAGCTGGTCGTGCTCTTGCCGATGCCGCCCTTGCCGTACACGGCGATCACCAGGGCGCCGGTCTCGATGTTGACGCTGGGGTCCTGGTGGACCTGGAGGCTGCCTTCCCCATCGGGACGGCGCAGAGTGGTGGTCATGGGGGAATTCAGGGGGACGGGGGCTCAGGCGGAGAAGTGGGCTTTGGCGGCGTAGAGGGCCTCGCTGTCGATCAGGGCGAGGCCCTGGTCGCGGGCATAGGCCTCGGTGTTGCGGCGCACCTTGCCGCGCACGAAGAAGGGGATCTTGGCCAGTTCGGCCTCGCCGGTCGGGCTCCAGGCTGGTGTGCTGGCCCCGACCGGCGTTCGCTCGCCGCTCTCCCCGGTCTGGTCGGCCGGGGCCCGGCCCGGCGGCGGTGTTTCGGCCTGTGCTGTTTCGGCTTGCGGTGTGGCGGCCTGCGCCGTCGCCGTCTGGCCGCCCAGGTGGCTGCGGTGGCCCTCCACGAATTCGAAGTCGTGGCGGAACATGCCGATCAGGTGTTCCTCCAGGCCCATCATCAGCGGGTGCACCCAGCTGTCGAAGAGCTCATTGGCTCCTTCCCAGCCCATCTGGGGGGCATGGCGGGCCGGCACGTCCTGCACGTGCAGCGGGGCACTGATCACGGCACAGGGAATGCCCAGCCGCTTGGCGCTGTGGCGCTCCATCTGGGTGCCCAGCACCAGCTCGGGCATGGCCTCGGCCATGGCCTGCTCCACCCGGAGGTAGTCGTCGGTGATCAGGGCCTCGAGGCCGAGATCCGCCGCCGCCGCCCGGACCTCGCGGGCCAGCTCGCGGCTGAAGCTGCCCAGACCGACCACCCGCAGGCCGAGCTCCCGGCTCGCCACCCGCGCCGCCGCGATGGCATGGGTCGCATCGCCGAAGATGAACACCCGCTTGCCGGTGAGGTAGGTGGAGTCCACCGAACGGGAATACCAGGGCAGGCGGGAGCGGCGTTCGGCCTCCCGCATCCCCTCGCCCTCCGGGCTGAGCGCAGCAGGCCGCTCCATGCCCAGCCGCTCGTGCAGTTCCCGCAGAAAGTCGCCGGTGGCGCCGATGCCGATCGGCACGGTCTTCACCACGGGCATGCCGAAGTTGCGCTCCAGCCAGCTGCAGACCGGGGCGGCCACCTCGGGGTAGAGGCACACGTTGGCATCGGCGCTGGGCAGGCGCAGCAGGTCGGCGGCACGGGCCCCGAGAGGAGCCACCACGGCCACGTCGATGCCATGCTCGGCCAGCAGGCGGCTCACCTCCCGCACGTCGTCGCGGCAACGGAAGCCCAGCAGGCTGGGCCCCAGCAGGTTCACCCGCGGCCGGCGGCCCTCGGCGCGCCAGCGGTCCGGCGCTGGTTTGGCGCTCCCCGGAGGCGGCACCTCCGATCGGAGCAGCCCCCGGACCAGTTGATAGAAGGTCTCGGCGGCGCCCCAGTTCTCCTTCTTGGAGTAGGCGGGCAGCTCCAGGCTCACCATCGGAATGCCGCCCAGATCCATGCCGGCGGCCAGGGCACCGGGCTGGTCCTGGATCAGCTCGGCGGTGCAGCTCTCGCCCACCAGCAGGGCGTCGGGCCGGAAGCGCTGCACGGCGTCGTGGATCGACCGCTTCACCAGATCGGCCGTGTCGCCACCCAGATCGCGGGCCTGGAAGGTGGTGTAGGTGACCGGGGGACGCTGCTCCCGCCGCTCGATCATCGTGAACAGCAGATCGGCGTAGGTGTCCCCCTGGGGGGCATGGAGCACCAGGTGCACCCCCTCCATCGAGGCGGCGATGCGCAGGGCCCCCACATGGGGAGGGCCTTCGTAGGTCCAGAGCGTGAGTTCCATCAGCTGAAGCGCAGCAGTTCGCGGCGACGCAGGGGGCGGGCGAAGAGTTCGGCCAGATCGCCCGCCTGGTCGCAGCCATGGATCGGGCTGAACACCAGCTCGATCGACCACTTGGTGGCGATGCCCTCCGCTTCCAGCGGATTGGCCAGGCCGAGGCCGCACACCACCAGATCGGGGCGTGCCGCCCGCACGCGGTCGAGCTGGTTCTCCAGGTGCTGGCCCTCGCTGATCGGGGTGCCGGGCGGCAGCAGGGCGAGTTCACCCTCCAGCAGGGCCCGATCCAGGTAGGGCGTGCCCACCTCCACCAGGCTCATGCCGCATTCCCTTTGCAGAAAGCGGGCCAGGGAGAGCTCCAGCTGGGAATCGGGCAGCAGGAAGAGGCGCTTGCCCGCCAGCACCTCCCGGTGGGGGGCGACCGCTCGGCGGCCGCGCTCCACCAGCGGATCCAGCACGGCCGCCACCTGGGCGGGCGGGATGCCGAAGGCCTCGGCGGCCGCCGTCATCCAGGCGGCGCTGCCCTCCACGCCCAGGGGATAGGGGGCCGTGATCAGCTGGCCGCCCCGGGCGGTGAGGGCCCGGGCCGTGGCCGAGAGGAACGGCTGGGCCAGCAGCACCCGGGTGCCGGGGCCGATCGACGGCAGGTCTCGGGACTGGCGGGGGGGAAGGCTGCTCACCCGGGGGATGCCGAGCCGGTGGAACAGGTCCACCAGGCGGTCCTCCACCGCATCGGCCAGGGTGCCCACGATCAGCAGCTGGTCGGCCTCGGTGCCTGGGGGGCTGGCCGGCATCAGCGGCACCATCGCCAGCAGGGCCTGGTCCTCCCCCTGGGTGAAGGTGGTTTCGATGCCGCTGCCGCTGTAGTTCAGCACCCGCACCCGGCCGGCCAGCTGAGCGTTGAGCCGTTCGGCCGCCTTGCCCAGATCCAGCTTGATCACCTCGCTGGGGCAGGAGCCCACCAGGAACAGGGTGCGGATCTCAGGCCGCCGCACCAGCAGGTCGGCGACCAGCCGATCGAGTTCCTCGTTGGCATCGGCCAGGCCGGCCAGGTCCCGCTCCCCCAGGATCGCCGTGCCGAAGCGGGGCTCGGCGAAGATCATCACCCCGGCCGCGCTCTGGATCAGGTGGGCGCAGGTGCGGGAGCCCACCACCAGAAAGAACGCGTCGGGCATGCGCCGGTGCAGCCACACGATCGAGGTGAGGCCGCAGAACACCTCGCGCTGACCGTTTTCCCTGCGCAGCGAGAGCTCCGGGTTCCGCGTCGCCACCGGCGGCGCAGCCGGTTCCACCGATAGAGACCCACCCATGCTGGCGATCTGCCGCAGCGTTACCCACCACTGCTAGGGGAGATCGGCGGCCCCTGCAGCCCTTTGGCGTGGAATTGTTCGGGATCGCGTCTGCTTTGTCATTTATGGGATCGGGAGCGGTGGGCTGAGCGGCAGGCGCAGATCCACGCTGCAGGGCCGGTCGGGATGGGGTTGCCAGGGCGGAGCCTGGGGGCTGGCCAGCGGTTCCGGGGCCATGGGCTCGAAGGCCTGCCCGTCGGCTGGAAGCTGCCACTGGGCGATCGGCTGGTTGCCGGTGGCGGGCAGGAGCTGCAGCACCAGCGGCATGGTCGGGGCGATCCCGGCGTGGAAGCAGGGGTAGAGCCGGGAGGCGCGGTAGCGCACCGCCAGCGGGCCGGGGGTGTCGAGGGGCAGCGGCCGACCGTTGAGCACCAGCCGGTAGGCCTGGCGCAGCGCCGCACTCGCCACGACCTCGAAACGCCGCAGGGAGCCATCGACGAACCGGCTGGTGAAGCCCCCCTCCCGCGGCGTGTCGCAGATCAGGGGCCAGGGCTCCAGGGCCAGTCGAAGCTCGAGCCGGGCCGTGGCCTCACCCTCCCAGCTCAGCAGGAGCGGGAAGCGCCACGCCCAGATCTCGCGGTAGGGATCCGCGTCCAGGGGCAGGCCGGCGCCGGCCAGATCGGCCAGCACCGCTTCGAGATCAGCCCAGAGCTGGCTGGGCAGCAACAGCCGGTCGTGCAGCTCCCTGCCCCAGTTCCGCAGCTGGGCCGGCCGCCGCTCCGGATCCAGCAGCAGGGCCGCCAGGTGAGTCCAGAGCAGGGCGATCGCCGCCATCCAGTCGGGCCGGGGCAGCGACTCGAGGGCCCGGAATTCGATCAGCCCCAGGCAGCCGGCCGGTGCGCCGGGGTTCCAGAACTTGTCGAGGCTGATCTCGCTGCGGTGGTTGTTGCCGGAGCGGTCGGCATGGAGATGGCGCAGGGTCTCGCCGATCAGCTGGCGCTGCTCACCGCTGTGGGCCTCAAGCACGCTGTAGGCGAG
>NZ_JBKKKY020000102.1:0-5530 GCF_046613545.2 Aphanothece microscopica RSMan92
CTGCAGGATGCCGATGATCTGCTCTTCCGTCAGTCGTGCCTTCTTCATCGTCCGTCCTCTCAATGGGCCGGACCCTAATCGCAGATGGAGGAAAAAGCCCGTGGCAGGTCACAGCCGACCCGCGTTGAAATCCGCGGCCGCCCATGCGCGCGGAATGGAAAGCGTGCGCCCGTCTGGGAAATTCAGGCGGTCCTCGCCGTTGATGGAGGCGACGCGACCCTTGCCGGACCGGTCGTCCAAGGCGACAGGGACCATGGCCTGCGTTGCCCTGGCTCAACACCGGAACTGCCCATAGGCGACGTCATCACCTGTGATAGCGCATGTCCCGGGATCTGGCCTGTCCCGGACAAAGATCCCCGGGCGCAGAACGCGGGCGGGCGTGACCTGCCCCCCGGAACCACCACGTGCCGCCATGCGGCGGGTCGGGGCTGGCAGGATGCAGAGGTGGCTTTGCCGACGTCGGATGACAGGCGGGTCATCGGGGGCGGCGCGACCCGGGCAGGTGCCGCGGCCTTGTGCACGTCTGTCTTGCGTCGTCGAAATCCTGCGCCTGTGTCACGAAATCCTTGACGTATCCGGTTGGGTAATGCGTCACTCCCGCCCGTATTGCCATGTTGCCGTGCTGGTTCGGTTTCACGCTTTCACATTCTGGGAATTGTCATGTCACTGAGCGACGAACAGCTTCGCTTTCTGTCGGCCTATCTGCGCGTGGTCCCGGACTCCGGTTGGTTCAACAGGAACAAGGAAAAGGTCGACGAGGCGCTCGCCGCCAACAAGACGATCAAGCAGGAATTCGAACGCTACGTCGCCGCCCTTGATGCCTATCGCCGCCGCGTCGCCGAGGTCGAGGCCTTGCTGGACGCGCGATTCGTCGTGCTGAATGCCTTGCCGAAGGGGACAGCCGAAGTCCTGGTGAGTGACTACCGCGACAAGATGGTCGCTGCCAGAAGCCGCTTCGTGGCGGACAAGGCAAAGGTGTCGACCCTGGTGTCGCAAGTGGAACACGCCCCCGCGGATGCCCCCCTGTTCGTGCGCGGCGCGACGTCCTTGCTGACCCAGGCCGACGCCATCCGGAAGATCGGTGCGTCCTTGCCTCCCGAACCGAAGTTCGAGGGCGTCGACAACATCGCCCCGCTGGTCGCCGCGCAGGCCGAGGTGCGCGCCCTGCGGGACTTCGCCGATGTATCCGGCCTGAACCGCAGCCGGGTGGAACGGCCCTTTCCCGCCAAGAAGGACGAGGACGCCCGCGCCAAGGCGGTGGTCGACCACGACACCGCCTGCGACAAGATGCTGGAGGGGATCGGCAACATCATGAAGCTGGCGCTCGATCCGGCGCAGGCGATCGAGCCGGCCAAGCTGGAGGGGTCGCTTGCGTTCCTGATGAAGACGCACCGCCCCCGGCGCGACGCGGCCCTGAACACCTTGACCACGCTTTTTGCCGACTGGGGCAAGACGCAGATCGACACGCTGGCCAAGGCCAACAACGACGTGGCCAAGCGGGAACAGGACCGCGACACGAAGGTCGATGCCAAGCTGCTGGAACTGGCCGCGCAGATCCGGAACCTCGAGGCGCTGGTCAAGTCCAAGGAAAAGGCCGCCAAGGATTTCGACCTCGAGGATGGCTACAAGCGCAAGCGCGAGCTGATCGACGACGCCAAGTCCGCGCAGGAACGGCTGGATGCCCTGAAGGAACGGCTGCGGCAGTTCGAAGCCTACAAGGCCGATGCCGCCGGGCGGGCCGATGACATCCTGCGGGCCGATGACCGGCTGAAGGCCGCCACGGCCTTTGCCGTCGACCCGGCGACCGCGCTGGCCCGGGACGGCAAGCCCGTCGCCGTGGCCGCTAGCGACAAGAAGAGCATCGAGAACCTGGAGAGCGGCATCGCCAACGACCTGCGGCGCTATACGGCGGCGTCGCAACGGGTGTCCGTCGATGCCAAGCTGTTTCCCGGCGAGCAGGATCTGTTCGACCTGACCCCGGCGCAGTTCCAGGTGCTGAAGTCCCTTCTGGAGCACGCCACGGGATATATCGCCGAGGCGAAGAAGGCGGCCAAGGGCGTCGATCCGGCCAAGCAGATGGGGCTGGCCAACCGCGTTGTGACAGAGGCGCGGGATCCCTACATCAAGTTCATCGGCGCCAACAAGTTCGCCCTGCCGGAGGTCGACGACCTGCCCGGCGAACCGGATTCGGCGCTTGACCGGCTGAACGCGGATCTGGGCAAGGCGGCACTGGACCTCGATGCCTTCTGGGGGATCGGGGGCGATGCCGACAAGGGGCTGCGCACCGCGCTGGCGTCGATCCGCGGCGAGGCGGGCAAGATCAAGGAAGACGATGAAGCCGGGGCCGCCCGCGTGGCGGCCATGCTGTCCAAGTTCCGCAAGATACTCGATGATCGGCGCAAGGCCTTTGCTCCGGCGTCAGGGCCCTCGGCCAAGAAGGACGCCGATGGCAAGGCGGCCGCGGGCACGGCCAAGAACAAGGTCTTCGGCGAACTGACCTCGCTGTTCCGCACGCGCCCCCTGCAGGAGGCCGAGATCGGCGACATCCCCCCCGACCGGCTGATCAAGGTCGAGATCCTGGGCGGGGCCCAGTATTACGAGATCGAGGCCAAGCGGGGCGGCACGCAGGAGGAACGCGAGGACAAGAGCGTCCCGCGCGAGACGATGCAGCATCTGCTGGATCAGGCGAACATGCTGGAACTGATGGCCGAGTCCGATGTCGCGGGCAGCGGGGACGCCATCGCCGCCAAGGCGCAGGAAACCGAGGCCTTTCTGGCCGCCGTGCTGGCCGGGAAAAAGGACTATGACCATATACTGAAGGAAATCCCGAACGTCACCAAGGCCTTGACGGATTCGGCCTTTGTCGGCTGGTTCCCCGCCGACCTGCAGGAGACGCGGCAGCGCTTCGACACCTTCAAGTCGACCTACGCGACCGCCCTTCTGCCGGCTGACGCGCGCAAGGAAATCGACGCGATCAAGACTAAGGTCGCCGCGCTGAAGACGGCGGCGCAGGCGCTGAAGAAGCAGCACGAGGACTTCGAGGCCGACGCCAAGGCCACCGAAAAGCTGCTGGCCTCGTCCAAGAAGGGCAAGGACGGCACGCTGGCGGACAAGCTGACGGCGCTGGTCAACGGCGACGCAAAAAAGCTGATCGCCAGCGCCAAGATCCCGCAGGGGCAGGCGGCGGAGCTGACCAAGGCCACGACCGCGATCGAGGCCGCGCTGAAAGGGCTGGCCAAGGCCGATCTGTCACTGGGCACGGGCGGTGATTTCCGCAAGCAGCTGGGCGATGCGCGCCGGATGGCGGATGCCCATACGGCCGACGGCATCACCAACGCCGAGGAAGAGATCAAGAAGCTCAAGAAGGCGATTGCCGACGAAGGTGCCGCCCTGTCGTCCAAGGACACGAGCCTTGGGGCGCTGCAGGACCTGGCCGCCAAGCTGACCCGGCTGAGCGCAGAGGCCGTGGCCTATGCCGAGCATGTCGCGGCTGCCGAGACGGCACGGACCAAGGCCAAGGCCGACCTCGAGGCGCTCAGGAAGAAACTGGACGGGAACAAGAAGCTGGCCGCCTATCCCGAACAGAAGAACCTGCAGAAAAGCCTGCAGGCGCGCTTTGATGCCGCCGACAAGGACAAGGCGGTCGATGCCCGGCGCGCCAGTCAGGAGTTTGCGGACATCGCCAAGAGTGCCACCGACATCATCGCGCGTGTCGGTGCGACCGTGAAGATCGACAAGAGTGCAGTCAAATCCATCGAGGATTACATGGCGTCGCTGGGCCAGCATCCGGCCCAGATCGGCACCGCCGCCACAAGTGCGGCCACAACGCTCAAGGCCCATGCCAAGGACGACGGGCCCCAGCAGAAGAAGGCCGCCGAGGAGGTGGCCAAGGTTCTGGAACAGGCCGCCGCCGCCGCACAGCGGATCGCGCCCAAGGCCGGCAGTCTTGTGAAGACATGCGATGATGCGATGAAGCTCACGGACGAGACGGCGCGCCGCGCGGCGATCTACAAGGCGCGCGAGGAGGTGCTGGCGGAACTGCGCCGCGTCAAGGCGGCGACGGACAGCGACCCGTCGATCCTCGTCTATCGCAACAATCCCATCGACCGTGGCGCCGCCTGGGCCGAGCTGGCCGGGTCGCTGCACTCGATGGAAGTGAACATCCTGAAAGTCCTGAACCCCGCCTGAGGAGAGAACGATGCCGCTCAGCGATGCAGAGATCCGGTTCGTGGACTGGGTGAAGGGAAAGAAGATCGACGTCGCGGCCGTGACCGACAGCGCCGAGCGTCAGCAGAAGAAGGAGGCGTTCCTGACCGGGACGCTGGCGGTCAACCTCGACAAGGCGCGCGGGGAAATCGACGCGGCGCAGGGTCTGATCATCCAGAAGACCGACGACCCCAATCTTCTGGTGGGCGCCTGGCGCAAGATGACCAAGACCGAGGACGCGGGCCGGTCCGAGATGAAGTGGCGGGCCACCGACGACGACGTGAACCAGGGGATCTTCGATTCCAACCAGCTGCGCGCGGATGTGGAAGTGGACACGACCGCGGACATCGACGCCAACACAGACCTCATCGACATCGGCGCCATCCAGGCGCTCCAGCAGTCCTTCGAGCGCATCAAGGAGATGGAGCGCGCGATGCGAAGCGAGCTGGACAAGAACGGCGAGCCCGTGTTCACCGACGCCGACATCCGCCGCGAACTCTGGACGCCGCTGGTGCGGTCGGGGCTGATCCCCGAGAACATGGTGCCCAACGAGTTCAGCGAACAGGCCATCGCCTTCAAGGGGGCCAAGGACCTGTATGAGGACAAGCTTCAGGAACACACGGCATCCACCAGCGCGGAACAGGAAAACCTCAAGATCGGCCTGCGGATCGCCAAGGAGGTGGTCAAGGTCGCCGGATCGATCGTGTCGAACTCGATCACCATCGCAAACGCCCCCCAGATCGCCAGCCTGAAAAGCGAGACGGCCAATCTGGCCAAGGTCGATCCCCAGACGGATGCGATCACCAAGCAGATTTCGGACCTCAAGGACAATGTCGCCCGGCTTGAGGCGATGGCGACCCATGCCGAAACCGCGACCACCTTGGCCGCGGGCGCGATTTCGGGGATCGAGATGATCGCCGATCACAAGGCTGCACCCAAGGATCAGCCGCCGATCGACAAGTGGCTGAACACGATCTCGAAGGGCGTCGAACTGGCGCAGAAGATGTCGGTGGCCTGTGTCGGTTCCGCCTTCGTGTCCGGGTCGGATGGCGGGCGCAACAGCACCGATCTGGCCAAATGCGTCACCGGCGCGATGAACGCGGGGTTCACGGCGGGGCGGCTTGTGCCGTCGCTGGCGCTGATCGTGCGCGAACCCGACGAGACCAAGCGCGCCAAGCTGATCGCGGGGGCCGTCAACGACTTTGCCTCGGCGGCCGAGAGCTCCCGCCGGATGATCGCGGCGTTCTCCATGTAGAAGCCGATCAGCGCCTTCACCTGGGCCTGACCTTCCGGGGAGTAGACCGCCTCGGCACCGCGCTGCACG
>NZ_JBKKKY020000103.1:0-5291 GCF_046613545.2 Aphanothece microscopica RSMan92
GCGGTGCTGGTGGAAACCGACATGCGGGCCCATTGCAATCCCACCCGGATGGCCAGCATCCGACGGTTGGGATTCCAGCTCGTGCGGCGGCTTCGAGAGCTGTGCCCAGCCTGTGGTTCACCCGGCTGGGGAAGAACCGGCACGCTGGCCGGTCTGCCTTGCCGCTGCTGCGGCACCGCCACGTCGCTCACCGCCCAGGAGCGCTGGGGCTGTGCCGCCTGCGGCCGCACTGAGCTGAAGCCACGTCGGGATGGCAGGCGGGAGGCTGATCCGATGCACTGCCCCTGGTGCAACCCCTGAACCTGGTGCAACCCCGGATCAGCGTCAGCCAGCGGAGGTGGCCTGTGCCAGGGCGGGGCGACAGGGCAAAAAAAACCGCTTGAAGTGGACCTTCAAGCGGCTTGACCTCCAGGAAGCAAGCACTATGGGCAAACTTCCCGCCGTTCTCAATAAAAAGCTACACGGAATTCTGTGGGTGCCACTACGCCGGACTGGCGTCGATCACGCCACCTTATGGTTCCAATCTGGAATCCTGCAGGTCTGAGCCGACACATCCGCACAGGCAAGCCCTAAGGTTTGCGGACCAAATTTCATACGCGCTTCCTTCCATGTCTCTGGCGGGCTTTCAGGGCCCTCGACTGGTTTTCAGGCGTCGATGTCATCAGCTTTGCTTCTGCCTTCCATCGGCAGTTCTTGTCCTGTCCCTGTGCTGATTCTCTGAGGCTTTGCGCTTCCATTCCTCACCTCCCCCCGCGATGGTCATCTCCATGTCACGTCGTTGTCTGCGCCTGAGCCTCCGGGCTGGTGAGACGTTGCCTGCCAACATCGGCTGGCGGCTTGAACAGGGCTATCTCTGGTTGGCCCGCTGGACCGCGGGTGCCGACCCTCTCACGCTTGGGGTCTGGGGACCGGGCGAGTTGGTGATCCCGTCGCTGGTCGGCCTGTCGGATCTGGAATTGCGCTCCCTCTCGCCGGTGGTGGTGGTGGAGGAGGAGCCCTCGAGTGCGATGGAGCAGGAGTTTCTCCAGGACCAGCTGCGCCAGTCAGCCATGCTGTTGTTGCTCAGCCGCGTGCGACCGGCGGAATCCCGGTTGCTGCAGTTGCTCGATTGGTTCGGGACACGCTTCGGCACCATGACCGGCCAGGGGGTGCAGTTGCGGTTCGGGGAGAGGCCGCTGACCCATCAACAACTGGCCGACATTGCCGGCATGACCCGGGTCACCGTGACCAAGGCGCTCAGCCAGTTCCGTCAGGCCGGGTTGATCACGGGGCAGCAGGACGGTGCCCTGTTGCTGCGACGGCCTGTGGCTGACCTGTGGGAGTGCCACTGAACCCCCGATGGTCAATGCTTGTCCTGAGTTGCGGAGTTGATGCCGTGTTGATGCGTGTCCTGCTGGCCCGTTCCCCTCCTCGCTGAGGGTTCGGATTCCAGCCTAAACCTGAAAACTGCAAGCACCCCTAGAGGATCAAAGGTGTCCGACTTCTTAGAGCTTTTTATCAAGCAGCTCCAGTCTCCAACGCTTGGCTTCCTGATCGGCGGCATCGTGGTCGCCTCGTTTGGAAGCCAACTCGCGATTCCTGATTCGATTTACAGGTTCATCACCTTCTTCCTGCTGCTGAAGATTGGACTGACCGGTGGCATTGCCATTCGCAAATCCAATCTTGCCGAGATCTTCCTGCCTGCCCTGGCGGCGATCTTCCTGGGAATCATCATCGTTCTGATCGCCCGGTACACCCTGGCGAAGCTACCTGGAATCAAAGTGGCAGACGCCGTGGCCACAGGAGGCCTCTTCGGCGCCGTGAGTGGCTCCACCCTGGCGGCCGTTCTGCCCCAGCTCGATACAGCCGGTGTGGGTTACGAGCCCTGGACTGCAGCCCTCTACCCCTTCATGGATATCCCGGCCTTGGTCACGGCCATCGTTGTGGCGAGCGTCTACCTCAGCAACCATGGCGACAAGAGCTCGGGCAAGGTGGAGATCTGGCCGATCGTGAAGGAGAGTCTGCAGAGCTCGGCTGTCACCGCCCTGCTGCTGGGCCTGGCCCTGGGCATTTTCACCAAGCCTGAGCCGGTTTACGAGACGTTCTTCAACCCGCTGTTCCGTGGTTTCCTTTCTGTGATGATGATCATCATGGGCATGGAAGCCGCGCAGCGGATGAATGAGCTGCGCAAGGTGGCTCAGTGGTATGCGGTGTATGCCTTCATCGCGCCGTTCGTGCATGGCTTTCTCGCCTTCGGTCTTGGCCTTGTGATCCATCAACTCACGGGCTTCAGCTACGGAGGCTGTGTGGTTCTGGCGGTGATCGCTGCTTCCAGCTCTGATATCTCCGGGCCTCCCACCTTGCGCGCCGGCATCCCCAGCGCCAATCCATCCGCCTACATTGGCGCCTCCACCGCCATCGGCACTCCAGTGGCGATCGCGCTCTGCATTCCGCTCTTCATCGGCATCGCCGAAATATTGCCGAAATGATGGCCGGTAGTTAAAACTTCAAAGCAACAACCAATCGGAGGTCTACGTCATGAGTCAACAGGTTTGGAAGCTGGTGATCGTTGGGGAGGAAATCCTTTCCAAGAAGCTCATCAAGCTCATCAAGGCAGCAGGGGCCACTGGTTACACGGTGAATGCAGCCGGTGGTGAAGGTAGCCGCAATGTGCGCTCCACTGGAGATCCAAGCGTGTCGCATACGCTTTCCAATGTGAAGATCGAGGTTCTTACCGGCACCCGTGAGCTGGCCGACAAGATCACCCGTGAGATTGAGGCCAAGTACTATGCCGACTACTCCATCATCACGTATATTTATCAGGTTGAGGCTCTGCGCGACCATAAGTTCTGAGCCGAGCTGAATCGGCGTTTAGCTTCATCTGGCCCCGGCTGTGCCCTTGCGCCCAGCCGGGGCTTTTCGTGTGGGCTGTGGCGTGGTTGGCGCGGCTCCCGTTCCCGCGTCTGCAAGCAGGTGACGCTCCAGCGGCCTGGCCAGGCTCCGCGCTCCAGGGGGGGCTCTGGGGACGCACCTTGACGTGATCCCGCGTGTCCGGGCCGGGGGCGACCCCTGTGCAGGAGCCGCCAGGCCGGAGACCCCATCTGGCAGCCAGAGGCTTTGCCGTGCCCTCCCTCAGCATGGAGCCGCGGCGGTAATGGCGCTGCAGGTCATGGCTGAACCTGATTCTTGTAGCACCAGATCATCAGCATGTGATCGCTTGTGCTCCGGCCTGCAGTTGATCATCCCGGCTTATCCCTCCAATCCGTAATCCTGGCGCTTTGGGGTGCCGCAATGGCGCAAGAAAGCCTTAAGGTTCCCGGACTCAACTTCGGTGTGACGCCATCCATGACTCCGACGGTCTTCAAGGCCATCGGCTGCATCTGAAGGGTTGAGTCTTCCGGTGAATCATTGGTCTGTGGTCTGCAGATCCTTCTGATTCTTTGTGCCTTTGTTGTCGCGTTCAGTTTCTTTCCTTGCTCCTGTTGCTGTCCCGTTATGGCCGTCTCCATGTCACGTCGTTGTCTCCGCCTCAACCTGCGGGCCGGTGAGATGTTGCCGGTCGATCTTGGCTGGCGGATCGAGCAGGGTTATGTCTGGCTGGCCCGCTGCTGCCCGAGCGGCGACCCCCTCACCCTCGGGGTGTGGGGGCCGGGTGAGCTGGTGATCCCGGCCCTGATCGGTTTCTCAGGCCTGGAGCTGCGCTCCCTCTCCGCCGTTGTGGTGGAGGAAGAGCAGCCCAGCAGTACCCAGGAGCGCGAGTTCCTGGAGGGGCAGCTGCGCCAGGCCTCGATTCTGCTGTTGCTGAGCCGGGTGCGGCCGGCGGAATCACGGTTGCTGCACCTGCTCGATTGGTTCGGCACCCGCTTCGGCACCATGACCAGCCAGGGGGTGATGCTGCGGTTCGGGGACAGGCTCCTCACCCATCAGCAGTTGGCCGATATCGCTGGCATGACCCGGGTGACCGTGACCAAGGCCCTCACCCATTTCCGTCAGTCCGGTGTGCTGGCGACCCAGGCCGGAGGAGCGCTCCTGATGCGGGTCTCGGCTTCCGAGCTCTGGGACTGTCCCTGATCGGCCGATGGTCCTCCTTCCCCTGCCACCCCTCGTGGCCACCGTGATGTTGACGCCAGTCCTGCTGGCCCGTTCACCTCCCCCCTGAGGGTTCGAACCCAGCTTGGAGCCTAAGGCCTTCCCACTGCAAGGGTTGCCGCTTGATGGCTTGCCGCTTCCTTACTTCCTGCTTCATGTGATGGCCGTGGGCAACATCATGTCTGCCCATCGGTTTCGTTCGCCCGTGCCCTTCATTTCTACCTGTCGCCATGCTGAACCGACGTCGTTTTCTCACGCTTGCCAGTGGCTCCCTGTCCGCAACTCTGCTGCTGGCCGGGTGCATGGGCACCCCACCCACAGGTTCCGGTGGGGGTGCCTCTCCGGGAACCGGGGTGGATCAGGCTGCCAGTGCCAAACTCGAAACAGGCACCATCAAGCTTGGCTATATCCCGATTCTTGAAGCTGCTCCCCTGGTGGTGGGGGTGGAGAAGGGTTTCTTCGCCAAGCACGGGCTCAAGGTGGAGCTGGCCAAGCAGGCCAGCTGGCCCGCGGCCCGCGACAACGTGGTTCTCGGCTCCGGAGGCGGAGGCATCGATGGTGGCCAATGGCAGCTACCCATGCCCCACATGATCACGGAGGGCATCATCACCGATGGCAAGAAGGTGCCGATGTACGTGCTGGCCCAGCTGATCAGCCAGGCCAATGCCATCGCGGTGTCCAACAGCCTCAAGAACGACGATCTGGGAGTTGATCTCTCGTCCAAGGTGGATGTGTTCAAGCGCTTCCCCCAGAAGGAGGGGCGCAAGTTCCGGGCGGCCCACACCTACCCCAATGCCAACCAGGACATGTGGATCCGCTACTGGCTGGCGGCGGGTGGCATCGACCCGGACAAGGACATCGAACTGCTGACGGTGCCCTCCACCGAAACACTGCAGGGCATGCGCAACGGCACGATGGAGGCCTTCTCCACCGGTGATCCCTGGCCGTTCCGCATCGTCAAGGACAACATCGGCTACATCCCGGCCCTCACGGCCCAGATCTGGCCCTTCCATCCTGAGGAATTCCTTGCGGTGCGCGCCGACTGGGTCGACAAGCATCCCAAGGCCACCCTTGCTTTGATCAAGGGACTCATCGAAGCCCAGCAATGGGCCGACAAGCAGGAGAACCGTGATGAGGTGGCTGAGCTGATCTCCTCGCGGGCTTACTTCAACACCCCCGTTGAGGTTCTCAAGCCGGCTCTGAAAGGTCAGTATCAGCTGGGG
>NZ_JBKKKY020000104.1:0-4999 GCF_046613545.2 Aphanothece microscopica RSMan92
CGGTCACCATTTCACGCGAGAGGTGCTCGTAGAGCATCTCGTCGGTGTCGAAGTCGAACGACTCCTGGGTGAACTCGGTGAAGAAGCCGAACTTGATGATCGAGCCCGAGCGTTCCAGACGGGTGAAGCCGACCCGGTTCACACGGCCACCGTTCTCCGTCAGGAGCGGCAGACGGCCGCTGATCGAGCCCACGTCCCGCGAGGAGCCATAGAGGTTCCCACGGCCAGCCTGGGCCGAGGCACCCAGGTTCAGCGCCAGGACGGCGTCCTTCTGCCCGCTCGACGCATACTTGGTCGTCAGCGGACCGGTCAGCGTGATGGTGGCGAAGCCCGCACCAGCGGAGTCGTTCGCACCCGCCGCAGCGACGGTGTCGGTGCCGACGTTGGCGTTGATCGCGGTCACAGCACCAGCCGCCGAGGCGTTGGCGATCGACATGATGGCACGCGGGAAGGTCACGAACCAGTCGGTCGAGACGATGCTCGCACCGGCCGCGTCGATGCCCTGGTCGTTGACGTTGCGGTCATCCAGCAGCGGGATGTACTGGTAGACCTTGATCGTCTTGCCGAAGTGCTTGGGCATGGCCGTCACGTCCGCAAGCGGCGTGAAATACATGTCCTTCTTGGCGTCGATGATAACCTAAAGGGAGCCTAAAGCTTCCGCGCGCTGACGATGGACAGCAACTGAATATATTTTTTGCCAAGTTGAGCAGCGCAGTGCGGTCCGCAAGCGACTGAGAATAGCGTGCCTAATCCATATATAAAACTAAAGTCGAAAACTGGCGGGAGGTTCTGAAACTACCCAAAGGCAGCCTAAAGGCCAAGAAGTTGCAGAATCTAATAGGATCGGGGATTGTAGGGCGAGCGTAAAGACTGGTTTTCGTCCTCGCGTTTCTCGCTTGAAGGGGAGGCCAACCGGAAAACTAGGATTGGCAAATATATGAGCCGCTCTTTCGGCCTTTTGAGGGGGTCCTCTGGCATGGCGACCTGGTCGGACAACTTCCCCCAAAAACATCCTTGACACCTCCTTCATATGTGATTACATAACATACATGTTCTTCAGTAAGATTCTTCTATAAAGAAGAGTCTTGGGGGAGGTATTGTTGGAAGCCCCAATTTCATTGGGTCTTCCAACCAGAACGAGATCGGGGCCCCCCCTCCTACTGTTGTACACCTGTCGGCTCATCTGGCTTCGAAACACATCATTCATCTGATCCAGATAGGGACTGACCCCAAGCGGTGCTCCTGGTTCCAGAAGGCTTGACCACCACTTCGAAAACGAAAGCCGTCTCCAGACTTGCCACATCACCCGACCAGCAATCTGCCTTGGAGTGTGGCGATCGCCTCGCGCAGCAGAGACCGCGACACATACTGCCTCGGGAACCAACCCAGCTGAAAGCATGGACCGCATTCTTCATCTCCGGCTCTCCGAACATCGCTGGTTCCCTGAAGTTGTTTTCCGGAAACTGGCGGCTCCGCACATGCCCATTTTTGGGGGAAGATGTCTCCTCTGCCATTCTGTAGTCAGCTGCCGCTGGCGGTTTCTGCCAGTGTGCCGACGACGCCGAAGACAGAGGCGGTGGAGGTGCGAGCGGAGTTGATGAGCGAAGCCATGGTGTGATCCTCATGAGGGTGGGTGGGTATGGGGTAGCTAGCCCCGAGCAAGCGCGTGAGCGCTGTGTTCAGACTGGGGGGGGGTGGTCTGGAATGGGGAGGGCCGGGGGTGTTACCCCTGTTTGAGACCTCTGCACCAAAAACGCTTAATGCCCTACATTTCCCAATCCTAGTCGCCTAAAAATTTGCGGGGAATTTCTCTATAAGCCCTTCATTTCCTGATCCTATTCAGGCAGGCTGCGGGTTGGACTTCATGAAGGATTGACGCCATGACCCTCAAAGATCGCATTGCTCAGAGCCTCTATGTCCTTGGTTCCCTTGGAGCTGTGCTGGGGCTTGTCATGATTGCGGGGGCACCTTTCGACAAAGGAGTTCTGGAGGACCTGCCCCTGATTGCAAGCCTATCGCTTGGTTCCTATGGAGCCGGCTGGGGTCTCCGCTGGATCATCAACGGGACCTCGACCTCGGTGCTGGACTACGCCCGGAAATGAAAAAACCCCTCCCGGTGAGGGGAGGGGAGTTCAGGCACACAGGAGCAGTCACTGAGGGGACAGGAAACTCAGCTCCGCTCGGGGGCCATCTCGTAGAAGCTGGGGTGCTTCTTCTGGTTCTCGGAAACGATGCGCTCGGTCTCATCGATCAGAAAGCTGGTCAGGTAAGCCCTGACCTCGGTGGACTCAGGCCCGCCGGGGATGCCCACATGGTCGAAAATGAAGTCGGTCAGATGGCAGCACTCGTGGGGGATGGTGCTCCCTTTGGCTCCCGGCGAGATAACCATGGCGAGCGAGAAGTAGCCCTGCTCGTTGTAGCAGAAGGAGACCAGGCCGTAGCATTCCCGGTCGGCCGGCTCGGCAGGGAACCCTCGACGGCGCAATTCTTGGACAGAGCACCGCCGACGTCCACATATGACCGATCGGCTTGCTCATGCCCAACGCAAAATGTTTCGGCATACAGTTCCGAACTGCAACGGTGCCCCTCCTGCAGGGGTTGCGCCCTTTAGAATCCAAGGTCTTCCATGCGCCAGATTAGGATTCCAGATTGTCACGCTCTTTGATATGACCATTTGATGAAACGCGACATGGCAGTGAGGTTCCATGGCAGACGGTCGATTTGTGTCCTACCTGCGGGTTTCGACCCAAAAGCAAGGTGCTGAGGGTCTGGGCATCGAAGCGCAGCGTCGCGCCGTTGCCGATTTCATGAAGGGCGGAAACTGGCAGCTGATCGGCGAACTGGTAGAGGTCGAGAGTGGCAAGCGCAGGGATCGTCCGAAGCTGGCGGAGGCCATCGCCCTATGTCGGGCCTTCAATGCAAGACTCGTCATTGCCAAGCTGGATCGTTTGAGCCGCGATGCGGCTTTTCTGCTTTCCTTGCGAGATGCAGGGGTCGAATTCATCGCAGCCGACAATCCTCACGCAAATCGGCTGACGGTTGGCATCCTGGCTCTCGTTGCAGAGCAGGAACGCGAGGCAATCTCCTATCGGACGAAAGCTGCCCTTGCGGCTGCAAGGGCCCGAGGCGTTCAGCTTGGAGCCTTTCGTGATGGGCAGTTCGTTGGTCGCATCGGCAATGCCGAGAACGCCTCCAAGGCGCGCCAAGCACGGTCCATCAAATCCCGCCAGAAGGCAGAAAACATCCGCTTCCTGTTGGATCGCCTGGATCCCGATGGCCAACGTTCCTTGCGCGGCCTGGCAGAAAGCCTGAACCAAGAAGGCATACCCACGCCCTCCGGCCGAGGCATGTGGTCGGCGCAATCAGTAAAACGGCTGCGACAGAAGCTTCTCCTCGTTTGAAGCCGCGTCCCTTTCTTCCCCTTGGCTCGTCGGCTTCGTTGCAGAAGGGCCGCACCGCTGTTAGGGCCAGACGGTAAACCATTGCCCGTTTACACGTCCTCGGCTATCAAGTGCAGGACCGCCTTGCATCCAAGGCTCGGGTTAGTTCCTGCGCGCCTTAATGCACGTTCTGCGTACTGACCCACCCAACCCCTGAAATGCGGACGCTGTGGCTTTTTGGGCTCCAGCCCCTGCCATTCGGCAAAGCGGTGGTCTGATGAACATTCGCCTTATCCCCTTGGAAAAACTTGCCCATGATCTGGGTTACGCCGGCCCGAACTCTTCGTGCCGCGATTGGCTGGCCATGATGCGGATCACGCCCGTTCCGGGCCGTCGTGGATGGTACGATCCTCTTTTGGTTCGCAGACGCCTGGATGAAGCTCAGGGGCTTTCCTGGACGCGATTGGAACAAGCGCCTGCTGAACCACAAGTCCCAAGCTTGACGGAGCAGAGGAGGATGCGCCGTGGCAACGCCTAAGCTGCCCCCGAGGGTTCATCGTGTTCGACGTGCGGTCAAGGACGGTGTCCGCTTTCATTTCTATGCTTGGCGCGGAGGGCCCAAGTTCTGGGTCGATGGAAAGGCCTTCCCCAGCGATCCTGCCTTTTATCAGGCCTACGCAGAGAAGACGGCCCTGCCGAAGCCCACAGCCTACATGGCAACCACCATGGTCGATGACTTCCTGTCGAGCGGTGAGATGCCCAAAGCCGAACGTACAAGGAAGGACTACCGGCTTTGGGCGCTGCGTTTCGCCAAGGCTTTCAAGGACGACCCTGCCGCGCTCTTCGAAGAACCCGCGTCGCGAATAGAGGTCGATGAATGGCGGCAGGCGTGGGCGCATTCACCGAAGCAGTATGACTATGCTGGGGCAGTAGTCACACGCATACTCAACTGGGCGAAGAAGGGGAGAAAGATCCGTGAGCATCACTGCGACGGCTTCGAAAAGGTCTATCGCCCGGATCGGGCCGAGATCGTCTGGTCCTCTTCAGACCAGAATGCGGTATTGGCGATCGCACCGACCTGGATCCAGCGCATCCTAATCACGGCCTGCGAAACCGGGCTCAGACCGGGCGACCTGATCAGGCTTTCAAGAGCGCATATCCAGTCTACCCCGAACGGTCAGCGGATCCAGATCAGAACCAACAAGCGGAAGATCACCGCGACGATCCCATTGACTCCTGCCATGACCAAGGTCGTGCAAGAGACGCCGGACGGGCAAATGCTCATCCTCACCAACGCCAGCGGAGAGCCCCTCACTGAACATCGAGTCTCCGAAGGTTTGCGCCAATGGCGCGACAAGGCGGGACTTGATGAGAAGACCTTGGGGTATTCCCTTCGGCTCTATGACACCCGCGGAACCGCCGCCACCAGGCTTCTGAATGCCGGCCTCACGCTCAAGGAGATCGCGCAGCACATGGGATGGTCGCTCCGGACGGCGTCATACATGATCGAAAAGTATGCAGCCGTTTCGCCGGACGAAACCGACGTGATTCTCGCTAAGCTCACAGAGGCTCGGCGGACCGGACGGTGAACGAAAGTGTAAACGCACCTGTAAACGGTA
>NZ_JBKKKY020000105.1:0-4849 GCF_046613545.2 Aphanothece microscopica RSMan92
TCCGGCAGCAGGTGGAACGGGAGTGGCGGGCCGCCCGCAGCCAGGAAAATCAGCAGGCCCTCTACCGCCAGCTTCTGGGCAAATACCGGGTGACGCGGCCCACATGGCCGGGGGCCGGCCCCCAGGCGCCATGAGGCGCCTCCGAGCCGTTCTGGCGGCCGTACTGTGCGGCTTCGCTCTGGTGCTGCCCCAGGCCCTGCACGCCCATGAGCTGCTGCCGGGGTACCTGGAACTGACCGAGCAGAGCTCGACCAGCGAGTCCGCCAGCTACGCGGTGCTCTGGAAGCTGCCGCTGCAGCAGGGCGTGCAGCTGCCGATCGCACCGCGCTTCCCCGAGGGCTGCCACCAGCAGGGGCAGCTGGGCAGCGAACGGCAGGCCACGGCCTCGATCTACCGCTCCACCCTCACCTGCGCCCCGCCGTTGGTGGGGCAGCCCCTGGCCGTCGATGGCCTCGAGGCGGTGGACACCGATGTGCTGGTGCGCTTCCAGCCCGTCGGCGCCGAGCTGGAGACCCACCTGCTCAAAGCCGAGCAGCCCTCGGTGGTGCTGGGTGCCCGCGACGGTGGTCCGCGCGGTGCCCTCGCCTACCTGCGGCTCGGCATCGAACACATCCTGCTGGGGTTCGACCACCTGCTCTTCGTGCTCGGTCTGCTGCTGCTCGTGGACAACGGCTGGATGCTGCTGAAAACCGTGCTGGCCTTCACCATCGCGAACAGCCTCACGCTCACGGCCGCGGCAATCGGCATCGTGAGGGTGCCGGGCCCGCCGCTGAATGTGGCCATCGCGCTCTCGATCCTGTTCATCGGCCTGGAGATCGCCCGCTCCTGGCGCGGTGAAACGAGCTTCACGATCCGCCGGCCCTGGGTGATCGCCTTCGTCTTCGGGCTGCTGCACGGCTTCGGCTACGCCAGCGGCCTCTCGGTGCTGGGCCTGCCCCGCGGCGAGATGGTGGTGGCCCTGCTGATGTTCAACATCGGCATCGAGATCGGCCAGGACCTCTTCGTGCTGCTGGTGCTGGCCCTGAAGCGCTCATTCAGGCAGCTCGAGCTCCCCCTGCCCCCCTGGGTCCGGCATCTGCCGGGCACGGCCGTGGGCACGGCCGGGGCCTACTGGACGCTGAAATACTCCGCAGGGCTGCTGTTCGCCTTCTGAGCCATGGCCCCGCTCCCCTCGCGCCCCCTGCATCGCCGCTCCACGGTCTCCGCCGCGGTGCCCGGGCTGATGGCGGCCATGGCCCTGCTGCCCCAGGCGGCCCAGGCCCATGTGGAAGGGGGCCAGGCCGGCGGGCTGGCCGCCGGCCTGCTCCATCCCCTCTCCGGAGCCGATCACATGGTGGCGATGGTGGCGGTGGGGCTCTGGGGGGCCGTGCTGGGTCCGCCGGCGCTGTGGGTGCTGCCGGTGGCCTTCCCGCTGGTGATGGCGTTCGGGGGCCTGCTCGGCCTGCTGGGCGTGCCCGTGCCCGGTGTGGAGGTGGGCATCGCCGTGTCCGGGGTGGTGATGGGGCTGATGGTGCTGCTGGAGCAGCGGCCGCCGCTCTGGCTGGCGGCCGCCATCGTGGCGGTGTTCGCCGTGTTCCACGGCCATGCCCATGGCACCGAACTGCCGGCGGGGGGAGATGCGCTCCTCTACAGCCTGGGATTCGTGGTGGCCACAGGGCTGCTCCACCTGCTCGGGATCCTGCTGGGGGAGCTGCGCCGTTGGCCAGGCGGGCGGCGCGTGGTGCAGGCCGCCGGCGCCGGCGTGGCCCTCACGGGTCTGCTGTTCCTGGTGCGGGCGGTGGCATGAGCACTGCCGACAGCAGCGGCATGAGACGCGTCATCAACACCGTGTGGAAGGGCGTGGTGCCCCGGCACGGGCGGGCGCTGCTGCTGGCTGCCCTGGTGGTGGCGCTGGTGGCGGCGCCGGCCCCGGCCGCGGCTCACCTGATGGAGACGGGCTTCGGCGGGTATTACGACGGGCTGGTGCATCTGCTGCTCACCCCGGCCGATCTGCTACTGGTGCTGGCGCTGAGCCTGTGGGCCGTGCAGCAGGGAGCCGCGACCTGCCGGCAAGCCCTGGCCGTGGTGCCGGGCGCCTGGCTGCTGGGGGGATGGATCGGCCTGGGGTTGCCGGAAACCGGTGCGATGAGGCTGGTGGCCACCCTGGGCTTCATGCTCGCCGGACTGGCGGTGGCCCTGCGGATCCGCCTGCCCCGGCCGGTCTGGCTGATCGCGGCGGGCTGCCTGGGCCTGCTGCAGGGCAGCAGCAACGGCGCCACCATGAGCCACGCCGGTGGCCTGCTGGCCGTTGCCGGCGCCGTGTCGGGCGTGGCGGGAATCCTGGCAATCCTCTGCGGCCAGCTGCTCCAGATCCAGCGCCCCTGGCTGGTGATCGGCCAGCGGGTGCTGGGAAGCTGGATCGCGGCGGCGGGCCTGCTGATGCTGGGCTGGACGTTGCGGGGTTAGGGCCGCTCCAGGGCCAGCCGCTCCTGCCGCAGGCGCCGCAGCTCCGCCCCCAGCGCCGGGCCGGGGCGCATCCCCCGGGCGATCAGCTCGGCCGATGTGTGCGGGGCCTTGAGGTGCCGCCAGCGCAGCCACCAGCGCAGCAGTGGCCGGCGGGGGGCGGTGCCCGTGATCAGAGCCAGCAGCACCGCCTCCGGCGAACCGCCCGGCGCCTCCAGGGCGCTGCACCAGTCCGCCACCGAGGCGGGGCCGCCCCTGCCACCGGCCGCCGGCTGGAGCGCTGCCAGGCGCTGCCGCAGCTCCTGCCACTGGGCCAGCAGGCGGTGCTGGCGGTGGGGCAGCTGCAGCCGCTCCGCCAGGGCCAGGGGGTCGGCGGCGCCCGCCACCAAGGCCACCATCAGGGGCACACCGGCGCGGCCGGCCCATTGCAGGCGCCGCCGCCAGTGGCGATCAGCCTGGATCCGGGCATCGAGCAGGGTCAGGCCGCCCCAGTCCTGCAGGATCGCCAGCGCGGCGGGCCAGGGCTCCCGCAGCAGCAGCAGCTCGAACTCCATGCGCAGCCGCGTGCCCAGGGCCGCCGGCGCCTGCCCCGGTCGCTCGCCGGAATGCCAGGCCCAGGGCCAGGCCGCCAGGGTGCGGCGCGCCTGCTCGTGGCTGCCGGCCTCCAGCCGGAAGCCAAGCCGGGCCGCGTAGCGGGCGCCGCGCACCAGCCGGCTGGGATCGTCGCGCAGGCTGTGGGGATGGAGCAGCCGCAGCTCCCGCCGCTGCAGATCCGCCTGGCCGCCGTGGGGATCGAGCAGCTCGCCGCTGGCCAGATCCAGGGCGATGGCGTTGATGCTGAAATCACGGCGGGCCAGATCATCCGCCAGCAGGCCCGGCACCACCCTGGGGTTCTCGCCGGGCTGCGGATAGGTCTCGCGGCGGGCGGTGGCCACATCGAGCAGCACGGTCTGCCCGTCGAGCCGCAGCTCCACTTCCACGGTGCCGTAGGCGCCGTGCTCCTGCGCCGCCCGCAGCGCCCCCGGTGGCAGCAGGGCCTCCAGCCGCCGCACCAGGGCGATGGCCGAGCCGTCCGCCACCAGGTCGAGGTCGGGAACGCCGCGCCAGGGGTCGTTGTGGACGCGGTGGAGCAGCAGATCGCGCACGGCGCCCCCCACCAGCGCCACGCGCTGGGCGGAGGCCGCCTGGGCCAGGGCCTGCGCCAGGGCCTGCGGGATGCCGGGAACGTCCAAGCGGCGGCCTCAGAGGGGCTCGATCGGCGCCAGGCGCGGATCGAGGATCTTGGGGCCCATGCCCTCGAACTTCACCGCGATCGAGATCTTCTCGCCGCTGCCGAACAGGTGGGTCACGTGGCCCTCCCCGAAGGAGCTGTGGCGCAGGCGATCGCCCACCGCCCAGGTCTTGCCGGCGCCGGCGCCGCGGCGGCGCACGGCGTTGGCCGGGGCGCCGCCGGCTCCCCCCGCCGCCACCCGCCGGCTCTCCTCCCGGTCAACCCGGGTGAGCCGGTCGAGCCGCTGCTCCCGCCGGATCGCAGCGCCGCCGCTGCGGGGAATGTCGCCCTGCACCAGCTCCTCGGGCAGCTCGGAGAGGAACACCGAGGGCACGGCCGGCTCGCGCATGCCGCCCCACAGCCGCCGCTCACTGGCATGGGAGAGGAACAGCCGCTCCTTGGCGCGGGTGATGCCCACGTAGCAGAGGCGGCGCTCCTCCTCCAGGGCGGCGGGATCCTCCAGGGATCGGTAGCTGGGGAAGAGGCCCTGCTCCATCCCCACCAGGAACACCACGGGAAACTCCAGCCCCTTGCTGGCGTGCAGGGTCATCAGGGTGACCCGGTCCTGCTCGGTGTCCTTGCTGTCGGCATCGCTGGCCAGGGCGGCCGAGGCGAGGAAATCCTCGAGCGAGCCCTCCTCGTTCTCCTCCTGGTACTGCAGGGCGGCGTTCACCAGCTCGTTGAGGTTGCGGCGCCGGTCTTCCGCCTCGTCGGTGCCGTCGGCGATGAGCTCCGCCAGGTAGCCGCTCTGCTCCATCACCCGCTGCACCAGCTCGGAGGGGGGCGCATCCTGGCTGCGGGCCTGCAGGTCGCTGAGCAGCTCGCGGAACTGCAGCAGTCCCTTGGCCGAGCGCCCCCCCAGGGAGCGCACGGCCTCCGCATCGCTCACCACCTCCCAGAGGGGAATCCCCAGCTGATTGGCCGCGTCGGTGAGGCGCTCGATCGTGGTCTTGCCGATGCCCCGCTTGGGGGTGTTGAGCACCCGCAGCAGACTCACCGTGTCGGCCGGGTTCACCAGCAGCTTCAGATAGGCGAGCATGTCCTTGATCTCGCGCCGGTCGTAGAAGCGCAGGCCGCCCACCACGATGTAGGGGATGCCCCAGCGCACCAGCGATTCCTCCATGGCGCGGCTCTGGG
>NZ_JBKKKY020000106.1:0-4770 GCF_046613545.2 Aphanothece microscopica RSMan92
GATGATCTGCTCGGGGGTGTGACGCTTGCGTTTCATGGGGCTTCTCCTGGCCAAGTCTGGCCGGTCGGGAAGCTCTCATAAGGACTGGTTCAGTTTCTGGGGTCCACGCCAAAGTCGCAGAAGCCGATCTCTCCGGGCTGATACGCCAGCGGAAACATCACCTCCGGCGTCGGGCCATGCAGCGCCTTCCACTGCTGCACCCGCCGCTGCAGGGTGCGTTTCAGCGAACTCCAGTCCTGATCTGGCTTTTGCTCCTGCAGGTGCTCCAGCAAGGTGGTGGGCGTCAGGGCTGGATGCCGCTCCAGCAGCGGCAGCAGCAAAGGCTCCCACACCTCAGCCAACGGGTCTGGTCGGCGCCTGCTGCGGGGCTTGGCAGCTTGGGGTTGGAGGCGGCCTGACTCGATCCGGTGAGCACTGCTCACCGAGATGCCCGCCGCTGCGGCAGCCACCTCCTGGCGGCTGCCGGCTCGTCGTTTGGACATGTACAGAGCAATCTGTTGAGCGGTGAGGGGAGCAGGCATGGCCCGGTGCCCTGCGCATGGCAACCGGATTGAGCTGATCCCATCTGGAGCGGTCAACCTGTTTGGCGCGCCCCCTCAACCAGATTGTCGTCGGACACAGCCTGAGGCCCAGGCGGTGGAGCAGCAGTGGGAGCAGGTGATCGCGATGCTCCGCGAAAAATTCCCCGCCGCCGCTGCCTTGATGGAGCAGGCCAAGGAAGACGTCCTCGCGTTCCGTGCTTTCCCGCCGGAGCACTGGCGCAAGATCTGGAGCACCAACCCCCTGGAGCTGCTGAACAAGGAGATCAAACGCCGCACCCGCGTCGTCGGCATCTTCCCCAACGACGCCGCGATCATCCGCTTGGTGGGAGCCCTGCTGCTGGAGCAGCAGGAGGAATGGCAGCTTGATGGCCGCCGGGTGTTCTCTGAACAGTCGATGGCCAAGCTGGACAACACCAGCGATCCGGCCCAAGATCAACCAACAGCTGCACTCGCTGCGGCTGCCTGATCACCAATCTCCGATCAGATCACAGGCCTCGGGATTTACACCACTCCAAGGGACGCGACCAAGCCCGTCAGGAAGCTGCGGCTGATCCCCGCCGAGAAGGCCTTCGCGCTGGTCCGCAAGCTGCAGGGCTCAGGGACGGCCCTGCTGGCCGGATTCCAGGGGTGGAGAGCTGTTGAGCAACTGCACGCCCTCGCGGGCGGAGAAGCGCTGGTCAAAGCTCAGCACCGGCAGCGCTCCTGCCCTGGAGGCCCTGGCCAGGATCAGGTGATCCGCCAGGTCACCGCCCTGCCGGAAGTGCTCCAGCGCATCGATCACCGCATCGATGTCCTTCACCACAACTCCGCGGGTGCGTACCAGGCGTTCGAGCAGTTGGTGACGACTGGTGTGGTCCAGTGCATAGCCGCGCAGAACCCAGGCCACTTCCACCAGCACCACGTCGGGGAGGTACATCCCGCCGGCGCGGTGACTTTCAGGAAAGGTGTCACTCCTGGGTTGCCATTCAGGCGACCTGAATCAATGGTACCGCCAGAGCCGACTCCGGCTGTTCTGGTGGCTTGTTGATCCACACCACCTCTGGCTGGCGCCAGCAGCGGGTGGATCGGCTCCATCGACGCGGATGATTCTGCCGGGCCTTCTCGTAGACATGGGCGCGCCGCCGGCAGAGTTCGACGGGATGGCCGCTGTGGCGCTGGTGCGGCGTCACGAACTTGATGCCGCTGTGACGGTGCTGGGGTTGTACCACTCCACGAACGACATCACCCATTCGCAGGCCTCTGCCTTGCTGGTGAACGGCCGAATTGGGTAGTCAGGACTGTACTTGACCGTGCGGAACAGGGATTCCGAGTAGGGATTGTCGTTCGAAACCCGTGGTCGGGAGAACGAGCGCAGCACCCCCAGTTCCTCCAGCCTGGCCTCGAGCGTGGCGGCACGCATGGCATTGCCGTTGTCCGCATGGAGGACCAATGGCTGGTGGCGGCCTTTGCTGATCCACTCCCTCAGACAGGTGCGGCTGACGAGCTCGGCGGCAACCTGGGCATCTTCCCGCTCGGCCACGTCCCAGGCCACCACCTTGCGGCTCCAGACGTCGATCACCAGGTAGAAATAGATCCACACCCCCCGCACCGTGGTGAGCAGATAGGTGATGTCCCACGACCACACAGCATTGGGGCGATCCGCCCTCAAGCGCGGCACCGTCCGCGGCTCCTGAGGCCTCCGTGCCCGCCCCCTCCGTTGGCACTGCCCCGCCTGGTGCAACACCCTGTAAAAACTGGACTCCGAGCCGATGAACAGGTCCTGATCGGCCAGTGCTGGCACGATCTGTCCTGGGGGCAGCGAGGCGTACTCCGGCTGATTGCAGGTGAGCAGGATCCGCCGGCGTTCCTCCTCGCTCAGGCGGTGAGCGACATGGCGGGGGCTGCCTTTACGCCGGTCCCCACCGTCCCCATGACCCAGGAAGGCACGCCGCCAGCGCTTGAGGGTGCGCAGGGAAATGCCGATCTCCCCGCATGCAGCGCTGAGGGTGGCGCCGCTGGCTTGGCCTCACCGATCAGCTCGATCGCCTTCTGCCGGTGCGCGGCACTCGTCAGCCTTCCGCGTCCTCCAAGCAGAAGGCCTCCCACTTTTTTCGCAGCACCAGCAGCGCTGCCGCCTCCGCCAGGGCCTTCTCCTTGCGCTGCAGCTTCTTCTTGAGGGCCTTGATCTCTCGCTGGTCCTGGGCGCGGAGCCTCTCCAGCTCCTTCTGTTCGGCCATCGACAGCAACGGCGCGGCGTTGGCATCGGTGGCTGCCTGACGCCAGCGGCTCAGCTGCTCAGGGAAGAGACCCCGCTCCCGGCAGTAGGCGCCGAGCTCGGTGTCGTTGAGGCCAGCGGTCTCGAGCACCACCACCAACTTGTCGGCAGCGCTCCTGCCCTCCGGTTCCTTCTGGGTGGCCGGCACCACCTCTCCCTGCAGCCGCCAGGCCTTCCTCCACTTGTAGAGGGTGATCACGTGGATGCCCAGCTCCTGGGCGATCTCCGCCACGCTCTGGCGGTGACGCGGGCTCACCCGCCGGCGGACATCAGCCTTGACGGCCTCGCTGTAAGGACGCATCGATCGGTTCCATCAGGCCCCCTGGTGGCTGAAGTGGTCGGGTTGGAGAGGCGTCATCTTTCCTTGCAGAGGGGGCTGCTGAGGTCATTGGCTCTCAACCTGCTGCGCCGCAATGGGTTTCGCTCAATCCGCTCTGGTCTGATGGCCGTGGCGAACGACTTCAGCCGAATGCTCGGCTGGGTCGGAATCAGCGCTGTGGGGAGTGCATGAATTGACTTTTAGTCAGCCCTGCCAACGCGGTTACCTGCTGCATCCCGTGCACGGAAAGGGATCTGAGGATCGCGGAGGCTTATGGGTAATCAAGTTACCAATAGACTCTAACGACGAAGTCGTTGTCAAATTCATCAACTTCCAGCTTGGCGAAGTCGATCAAGTCAATGCTTTTGATTTGCTCCAATGCGAATACAAATGATTCTGCGGTAAAGCACCAGCAATGACTATCAATATACTCGCCGAGATCGTGTCTGCGCTTAAAGTCTTTTAGCAGTTCTTGTTTGAATTCGCCTTCAAAGACTGGAGCTAGATCCCTGCTTGAAATTTGCGAGTGCCTGCTCCATGAGTTTGCGCCATTGAATCTATGACAATAAATCCTCATGTCTAAAACCTGCCCGAGTGTCGGCCTCGCATATGCATTATTGAATGCATCAATCAAGTTTCCTGGAGAAGTTAAAGGGCGAAAATGATCAAAACAGTATCGCTTGTCCGGTATCACCAAGCTAAGCCAACCTCCAGTCGCAAGGCATTCACTTAAATGCTTTAACCATCTAATCGGGTTTGCTATATGCTCAATGACATGGCTAGCTATGATACAATTGCATTTGATCGGCATAATGGGTTCCAGTCGACTACTGCCATCCCAAATACACCCAATTTCGGGCATCTTATTAATGAGATTAATATCGGTAATGCCTTTTAATCTGATATTTTCGTATTTAGTAAAAGCATCAATAAATACCGATCCCGGAGGTGCGATAGGGTTTGCCAAAGCTCCAATTTCAGCGAATGCAGACGTTTTTAAATCCAAACCCTTGAAAATAGAATCGTGTCTTGACATGTGAGTTAATTCCTTCAAATGCCTTTCAAATCAATTCTGCCCCCACTGTCAGCAAGCGAACCAGTACACGAGTATGCCCTCGCGCCCGAAACGCCCACGGCTAGGCAAGTATTCCCTTGCCAGACTGGTCTTGAGGCCATCGGGTCATGGCCGGTTACATCTTTGGAGGCTTGACCCCGAATACCAAAGTGGCTTGGGTGCCATCTGCGCTCTCTGTCTTGGCGACGGATGAGATGGTTCAAAGCCAGAGAACCAATCACCACTAGAAATCTACACTATTTTGCTTGATCCGGGTGCGCTGGACTCTCCAAGCCCGCAACGCCACAGACACCATTCGAGAGCGCTGGGTGGGCGCCAGCTGGACCATCGAGCTGGTGAGCACAGGCCGCCGTGGCGGCAAGCCGTTTCAACACGTCTATTATATCATCACCACCCTGCGCGCCAGCCCAAAAGCATTGCTCAGGCTGCTACGACAGCGCTGGGCGATCGAAAACCAGTGGCACTGGCCTGGGGGCGTCCCGCCAAGTGGTGTAAATCCCGAGGAGCAGCACCGGCGTAGCCGGTGCTGGCGGTCTTCTCCTCAAACTCCCTGCGGGGCAATGGGTGGGCCGGTCTGTGA
>NZ_JBKKKY020000107.1:0-4423 GCF_046613545.2 Aphanothece microscopica RSMan92
CCGCCATCGCCCCTCCGTGGGCGGAGCCCGGGGGAAGACGCGGCAGGCGGACGGAATCCCGTCGCCGCTGAACGTAACAGAACATTGCGTGGTTTGTGAAGAGGGGTTGCGCAGCGCCGGTGGCCGGATCGCCGCACCCCGGTTCTGCCGGCCCTGCCGATGAGGGGCCGGGCGGCCGTCGTCACCTGGAGCCCGAGCGTCACGCTCGTGCCCACCCGTGGCTGCTTTAACCGCTGCGATTACTGCGGCTTCCGCCTGTCCCCCGATCCCCGCGATCCCCTGGCCGATGCCCTCGGCGATCGGCAGGCCCTGGCGCTCCTGGGCTCCAGGCCCCAGGCGCTCGAGGTGCTGCTGCTCAGCGGTGAGGTGCCACCGGCGTCAGCCCACCGCACCGCCTGGTTCGCCCGGTTGGTGGCCCTCAGTCGCCTGGCTCTGGCGCAGGGCCGCCTGCCCCACACCAACGCGGGACCGCTGAGCCGAACCGAGATGGCGAGGCTGGGCCGGCTCAATCCCTCCCTGGGTCTGATGCTGGAGGGCCTGGGCCCGGCCTACGACGCCCTGCATCGCCAGGCGCCCAGCAAGCGGCTGGAGCAGCGGCTGGCGCAGCTGGAGCAGGCGGGGCGCCTTGGCGTTCCCTTCACCACCGGCCTGTTGCTCGGCGTCGGTGAAAGCCGCCAGGACCAGCGCGACGCCCTGGAGCTGATCGCCCTGCTGCATGCCAGCTGGGGGCACGTGCAGGAGGTGATCCTGCAGCCCTTCCGGCCCGCCGGTGCGGAGGGGCTGCCCCTTCCGGCGGCGACCTGCGAGTCGCTCCTCGAGCTGATCGCCGAGGCCCGCCGGATCCTGCCCCCGGAGGTGCATCTCCAGCTGCCGCCCAACCTCTGGCCCCTGGAGCACCTGGTGGCGGCCCTGGAAGCCGGCATCGACGACCTCGGCGGCATCGACACCGTGGATGTGATCAACCCGGCCTACCCCCAGCCCACGGCTGGGGCCCTGGCCGAGCACCTGGCCGCGGCGGGCTGGGAGCTGAGGCCACGCCTCTGTGTGCATCCGGCCTGGATCGCGCAGCTGCCGGCCGCGCTGCGGGCCCGGGCCGAGGCGATGGCTCAGCGGCTCGGGCGGGGTGGTTAGCGTCCGGGTTAACCGCTAGCGGGAGTTGTCGGCCGTGGGCACCACAGGGCCAGTGGTCACCAGCAACCACGTGGTCACCACCAATCACCGGGTGCTGCTCGTCCGGCTTCCCTGCAACCCCATCTTTCCGATCGGCCCGATCTACCTGGCCGATCACCTGCACAAGCAGTTCCCGGCTCTCCCCCAGCAGATCCTCGACCTGGCTGCCGTGCCGGTGCTCGATGTCGAGCGGATGCTGGCCGAGGCCGTGGAGGTGTTTCGCCCCACCCTGCTGGTGTTCTCCTGGCGGGACATCCAGATCTACGCACCGGTGGACGGCCGCAGCGGCAATCCCCTCCAGAACTCCTTCGAGGTCTTTTACTCCCGCAATCCGCTCAAGCGGCTGCGCGGCGCCATCGGTGGCCTTGGCCTGATGCGGGCCTTCTACGGCGAGCTCTGGCGCAACCTTCGCCTCGTGAAGCTCGGGCTGCGGCGGGCACGGCGCCACCATCCCGAGGCCCGGGCCGTGATCGGTGGTGGCGCCGTGAGCGTGTTCTACGAACAGCTGGGCAGGAAATTGCCGGCGGGCACCGTGGTCTCCGTGGGGGAGGGGGAGCCCCTGCTCGAAAAGCTGATCCGGGGCGATTCCATCGCCGCCGACCGCTGCTTCGTGGCTGGCGAGCCCCCAAGGCCGGGCCTGATCCATGAGCAGCCGGGGGGCATGGAGAAGACCGCCTGCGATTACGGCTACATCGCCTCGATCTGGCCCCAGCTGGACTGGTACCTGGACGGGGGTGATTTCTACGTGGGGGTGCAGACCAAGCGTGGCTGCCCCCACAACTGCTGCTACTGCGTCTACACCGTGGTGGAGGGCAAGGCCGTGCGGGTCAATCCCGTGGCGGAGGTGATCGACGAGATGCGCCAGCTGTATGCCCGTGGCGTGCGTGGCTTCTGGTTCACCGACGCCCAGTTCATCCCCGCCCGCCGCTACATCGAGGATGCCAAGGAGCTGTTGCGCGCCATCCTTGCCGAAGGCTGGGATGACATCCGCTGGGCTGCCTACATCCGTGCCGACAACCTCGATGCCGAGCTGGCCGAGCTGATGGTGGCCACGGGCATGAGCTACTTCGAGATCGGCATCACCTCCGGCAGCCAGGAGCTCGTGCGCAAGATGCGCATGGGCTACAACCTGCGCACCGTGCTGGAGAACTGCCGCCTGCTGGCGCGGGCAGGGTTCCGCGAGCAGGTCTCCGTCAACTATTCGTTCAATGTGATCGACGAACGGCCCGAAACGATCCGCCAGACGGTGGCCTATCACCGGGAGCTGGAGAGGATCTTCGGGGCCGACAAGGTCGAGCCCGCCATCTTCTTCATCGGGCTGCAGCCCCACACCCACCTGGAGCAGTACGGCTTCGAGCAGGGTTTGATCCGGCCCGGTTACAACCCCATGAGCATGCTGCCCTGGACAGCCCGCAAGATGCTCTGGAATCCCGAACCGATGGGCAGCACCTTCGGGAGGATCTGCCTGGAGGCCTTTGACCGAAACCCTGCAGACTTCGGCCGAACCGTGATGGATCTGCTCGAGCGTGACTACGGCCTGGCCCCGCTGGAGGAGGCCCTGCATGCGCCGGTGGAGGGCCGGAAGGCCCTGGCGACCGCCCGGCGCTGAAGGGGGGCGGGGTGTGTGAGGGCATCCTCAGGTCTGCCGCCTCAGCCACCAGAGGAGCACAAGCAGCCCCAGCCAGCCCACCAGGCCGCCGATCGGGTTCACGTCGCCGGCGGAACCGGCGCCGGCCCACCAGGCAGGCGCCGCAGGAGCGATGGTCAGCAGGCCCTTCTGCACCAGGAACCAGCCCCCCACCAGCCCGCCATGGAGAGCCACGGCTCCCCACAGAGCCCCGCCATCGGCCAGCTTGCGCAGCCCCAGCGCCAGGCCCAGCAGCAGCAACCCGCCCAGCAGGACGATCCCCTGCAGACCGGGCGCCCGGTACCAGGGGTGCACCAGGGCGAAGATCGCCGCCTGGAGCACCAGGGCCCGACGCCTGCCGATCTGGAGGTTCAGCTCACCCCAGAGCCAGCCCCGGAACAGCACCTCCTCCGCCAGTCCCACCCCGAGCCCCAGCAGCAGGGCATTGGCCACCAGATCCGGCGCCAGACGTCCGGACCACTGCGCCTGGGCGCCCAGCAGCAGGGCCGAGGCGGTGAGACCCAGCAGAACGACCGCCTGGAGCAACCCGCCCAGCACCTGGACCAGGGCGCTGCCCGGGGGGGCCGCCAGACCGAGGCTCTGCCAGGGGGTGCGGGACCCCCACGCCCGGCGGATCCTCCAGGGCAGGGTGGCCAGCAGCAGCCCAAAGGCGATGGCCACCCCGGCGAGATCCACCTGGTCGGCCCGCCATTCGGGCCTCAGCCAGCCCAGGGGTCGGGAAAGGGCGAACCCCAGGGCGTAGAGCAGCGGCACATAGGCCGCGGTGCCCCACCAGTGCGGCCGGGCGACGGGCCGAGCACGGCCGGCGGGGGGCATCAGGTCTCGGGTTCGAGGGTGCTGGTCAGTCCCTTGGCCTTGAGGGTTTCGCAGTAGAACTCGGCGGGTTCCAGATCACACACGATCACCAGGCCCACGCCGGTGTTGTGCGCCTCGAGCATCACGGCGATCGCGTCCTGCTCACTCAGGGAGGGCACGACCTGGCGAAGGGTGGTGACCACGTACTCCATCGAGTTGACGGGGTCGTTGTGGAGCAGCACCTTGTAGCGCGGCGAGGGTTTGCGCACCCGCTCGGGCGCCTTCTCCATCACCGCTGCTCCGCCGGTCTCACGGCTGGGGGTCTGGGTGGCCTGGGGCACTGTGGTCATGGCGGCAGCTGTCATGACGACCTGCTTATTAAAGGGCGGGATGGCGGGGCCGTGACGGCGGGGGCGTGACCGTGGGGCCGTGACGGTTGGGCCGTGACGGTGGCGGAGGGTGGAGCGCAGGCGTCAGAGCGCCCGGATGCGGCGCATCGCCTCCTCCACGTTCGCGCGGCTGTTGAAGGCCGAGAGGCGGAAGTAGCCCTCTCCGGCGGCGCCGAAGCCGCTGCCCGGGGTGCCCACCACATGGGCCCGGCCGAGCAGATGGTCGAAGAAGCCCCAGGAATCGAGGCCCTGGGGGGTTCGCAGCCACACGTAGGGAGCCTGCTCGCCCCCGTACACCTGCAGGCCAGCCGCCGAGAGCTCCCGCCGGATGATCGCGGCGTTCTCCATGTAGAAGCCGATCAGCGCCTTCACCTGGGCCTGACCTTCCGGGGAGTAGACCGCCTCGGCACCGCGCTGCACG
>NZ_JBKKKY020000108.1:0-4373 GCF_046613545.2 Aphanothece microscopica RSMan92
TGATGGAGGGACTGGCCGCCGAAGGCACCGATCAGAAGACCATCATGATCGATGTGAGCAGGCATGCGCCACTGGTTCGAGCATGCCTGCGCAAGTATCTGAAGGCACAGCGCACGGCTTCGAGCCTGCGGACGAAAAAGGGGGGCCTGATGACCGACGCGGCCGCCTGACCGGCCGCACGAAAGGTGGACTGAACACCAAGCCGCATGCCGTCATCGACGCCAAGGGACCGCGCCTGAAGTTCTTCATGACCGCCGGTCAAGTCAGCGACTATACCAGAGCCGCCGCCCTGCTGGGCTGTCTGCCTGCTGCCGAGTGGCTGCTCGCGGACCGGGGATATGACGCCGACTGGTTCCGGGATGCGTTGAAAGACAAGGGGACACGCCCCCGCATCCCCGGGCGGAAGTCGCGTGGCAAGGCGGTCCGGTACAACAAGCGACGCTAGCGGCGCCGCAACCGGATCGAGATCATGTTCGGCCGACTGAAGGACTGGCGAAGGGTCGCAACCCACTACGACAGATGCGCCAAGACCTTCCTGTCCGCTGTCGCCCTCGCAGCAACCGTCATGTTCTGGCTTTGACTATCAATGAGTCTGGAACCTAGGTCGGGGTGTCCATCTGATCGTGAAGACCAGCTATCACCCTGGATTCACGGTTCGCATACGCTCATGCGCTTTGTTCAACAGTGCCATCAGCAGCCGCCAAAGCCATAGCGAGTGAATATGCCCAGCCGGCGCAGAAGGTCGCGGTCGGCTTGCCCGGTGTCGGGCAGGCCGATTTCCGACTGGAAGGCCGCGACCGCCGCGGCGGTGTCGCGGGTGAAGGTCCAGTCGGGCACCTCGGCGAGGTAGCCGCCCTCGGCCAGCGCCGTTTCCAGCCGCTCGACTGCCGGGTAATGGTCACCAGCCTGCAGGTCGAATGGCTGGCCGATGCGCCGCCGGTCGCATTGCGCAGGCGCCGCCCCGTCCAGCCGGAAGTTACCGTCAAAATGCAGCCCGTCGGCATCAAAGGCCGTCTGGCCGAAGGTCAGGCTTTCCATTCGGGCGGCCTCGATCCGCAGATGGCGGAAATCGGCCTCGATCGAATTGCCCTTGCGGGTCAGCGTGACGCTGCCGCCGTCGCACTCCACCGGGCAGTGGGCGGGCCCTGGGCCCGACAGATCGCAGTCGAACTCGAAGGCGACGTGCGGCGCGCCGCGCAGGATCAAGGTGATTTCGCCCAGTGAAGTGACCGACAGCGACTGCACCCGCGGCGGGGCATCGGCAGCAGGCAGGACAAAGCAGGCGCTATCGGCTGCCTCTTGTGCTGCGGCAGGGGCGGCAATGGCCAGCACGAGAAACGGGATAAGGCAGCGCATCAGGAAGCCCCCTGCATCAGGACCACAGGTGCCCAGTAGAACGGATGGGTATAGCCTGGAAAATCGGCCAGCGGCTGCAAGGTCGCGGGTTCCAGCGCCTCTGCCGCACGCAGGGTTAGCCCACCCACCTGCGGATCGCCCGCGAGGAACCCGCGCTGGGTGGCGGTGATCGCGTCTGCCAGGGGCACGCCACCGGACATCTGCCGCGCATAGATGCCTTCCATGAACAGCGCGATCGACGCATCCTCGACCGGCCAGAGCGTGGCGACCACCGACCGCGCGCCTTCCTGCTGGGCCACGGCGGCAAAACTTTCCAGCTCTGCCCCGTCCGACCCGCCGCCATAGCCCGTCTCGCAGGCCGAGAGCGTCAGAAGCCCCACCTCCGAAAAGTCGAGGTCAATGCCGAAGCCCGCACGCAGATCGGCAAGCGTGAGCCGGTCGCCATTGCCGAGAAGGAGGAACGAATCCGCCTCGGTCCGGCCCAGCTTGAAGTGCGAGGCGATGTGCACGATCCCGAGTTCGGGGGTAAAGCCATCGCCGAAAACCAGCGCCTCGGCCAGACTGTCGCGGGTAAAGGCGTCGTCGAGCAACGCCACCCCGTCCAGCAGCCCGTCGCTGCCCGCGCCACGCACCAGTGCGCGCAGTTCGCGCTGCACGCCCGGCAGGGCGCTGAACCCGGCGATGGCGCGGGTCGACCCGAAGGCCGAGATGCGTTCGACCGGGTCCTCCGCCTGTGGCACGGTGGCGTCGGTCGCCAGCGACAGCGCAAAACGTTCCACCAGCCAGCTCGACCCGTCGTGCAGCGCGGCAAAGGGGATGTAGCGCAGGGGGCCGTCAGGCGACAGCACCAGGCGTGCGATGCCGCCATCGCCCAGTTCGGCCAGAAGGTCGGCCGGAAGAAGCAGGTCGTGCAGCCGCCGCGCCGCCGGGCGCGGATCGGCCGAGGGGTCGCGCAGCGCCGCGCGGAAGGCCGCGATCTCCTGCTCCAGCGCCGCGGCAGTCAGGGGCTTGTCCCCGATCCGCTCCACGACGAAGGCGCGCTGCGATACGGGCGTCGTCAGGACGATCCCGATCCGGCCGTCCAGCACCACGTATTGCAACGCCGCCGCCCGCGCGGTTTCCAGCCCGCGCAGGTGGCGCTTGATCGACTTGCCGTCCGACAGCCGGTCGCCCGCGGCCGCACGCCCCAACGCTGCGGCACGGTCCACAAGGTCCTGCACCACCGCGTCGCGCGCCGCTCGTTCCGCCCCGAGGCTGGCGTTCAGCGCCTCGAGTTCTGCGGTCTCTTCCCCGGTCAGGGGCGTGGACTTCTTGCGCAGAAGAAGGTCGCGGCGGCGGATCGCCTGCCCCGTGACCGTGGGCTTCACCTGCCGCGCGCTTGCCACGATCTCGGCCTCTGCCGCGGGTTCGGGGGCGACCATGCGGGCCGTCGCCGCGCCGCTGTAGACGATGTCGTTGCCCACGAAACGGAAGGTCTCAAAGGACTTCAGCAGCATCAGGATCTGGTCGGCTTCGGCCGGGCGGCCCTGCGTGATGAAAAGGTCGGCCAGCCAGCGATAGTGGTCGGCCACCGTGTCGCGAAAGCACAGCTGCACCTGTTCGGGAAGGCCCGCGATGGCGGCGCGGATCGTCTGCAATTCGTTCACTGCCGTACGCGCGAAGATCAGCGCAAGGTCGCCCTGTCCGATCGCGAACAGCCGTTCGGACGCATGCGACCAGGCGCAGACACGCACGAGGCTTGCCGGCAGCGGCCCTTCGGTGATCGCGGCAAGGTCGGCGCGGGCAAGGTCGGTTTCCATCGCCAGCAGCTCAAGCTCGGTCGCCCGCGCGACATCGCCCGCCGCGGCCTCAAGCGTGGAAAGCCGCCGCGCGGCAAAGCCCAGGCCCCGGCTTTCCCGGCCCAGCGGTTCGGCGATGGCCAGACGTTCGCGCGCCTCCTCCAGTGTCAGGGGCGCGGACGGCGGGGCGGCAGGGGATGCCGTTGGTACGACGATTTCAAGGAACCCGACGGCTGCATCGTCGTCCCGCTGCGCCAGAGCCTCAAGCAGCGTCGCCAGGGCGGGCCATGTCTCGGGCGGGCGGCCCTCGACATGGCGCGCGACCATCCGGCGAAAGCCTGCGTTGCGCGCCGTGGCGGATAGTCCCTCGACATACGGCAGCCGTTGCAGTGGCAGGATCGCTTCGCGCGCCCCGGCATAATCACCCCAGAAGGCCGCCACATCCATCAGGGCCAGCGTCGCCGCGGGCGGGCGAGAGGGAGCGCTGTCGCTGTCCTCACGGTAGGGGCGCAGGCGGCCGCGTTCGGCGCGTTCTGCTGCTTCGAATGCGGCCGCAGCGCGCAGCCAGTCGTAGGCGGGCCGGATCAGCGCGGTCGAGGCCGCCCCGCCGATCGCCGCACGATGGGCAAAGGCGATGCAGTCGATCGACGTGCGGTCAAGCAGGTCGCAGCGGTCTTCCAGCAGGGCGGTCACAGCCTCGGGCGTGGGGGCGGCGAGGGCGGCGGCCTCTATCGTGCCCTCTTCCAGCGCGGCCAGTTCTTCGAGTCCACGCAGGCGGCCCTTGCGGTCGGGCTGGCTGGCCTGAAGGTCGGGGCGCGCGCGGATCAGCCGCGCCAATTGCGCCCGCGCAGGGCCCTCGGGCGCGAATTCGACTGCAAGCCTCAGCTAACGCAGCGCAGCGCCCGGATCGGGCGCCAGGCCGGATTCGGCATCCAGAAGATCGGCCGCGATGCGCTGGGCCAGATCGGCCGTGGTGTAGGGATATTCGGCGCCCAGTGCCGCCACGCGGTCGAACAGCAAGTCCGGATAGGCAAGCCCAGGCCCTTCCAGGAAGAACCGGCTGCGTTGCGCGACGCGCCCCGCGATCACGCGATGCGCGGCATCGATCGGCCGTGCATCGCCCACAAGCCCCAGCATGGCTCGGTAGAGCCGGTCGGCCCGAGGCCAGTCGCGGGCCACGCCTTCGCCCGTCTCGTGCAAGCGGGCGAGGGACAGTTGCGCCTCGGGCTGGCCGCTGTC
>NZ_JBKKKY020000109.1:0-4190 GCF_046613545.2 Aphanothece microscopica RSMan92
CTCCACCCCAGCTTCGGCAAAGCGGTCCTGCAGGGCGCCATGCAGCTGGGAGAGGCTCTGACGGTAGGTGTTGGCATCCCGGAGGTAGGCGGTGAGTTCGTAGCTGATATGAAAATCATTCAACGCCGTCTGCAGCACAAAGGGCTCCAGTTCATCCGTCACGCCTTCCACGCTGCGGGTAGCCGCCAGCATCAGTTCCTCCACCTGCCGCCAGGGCACGTCGTAGCCGATCGTGATGGTGGTGGAGAGCGCCACCGGTTGGCGGATCTCACGACGCGAGAAGCTGTAGTTGGCGATGGCATTGCTGATCACGGTGACATTGGGAATGCTCACCAGCTGGTTGTGCGGCGTCTGCAGCCGCGTCACCAGCAGGGTGCGATCCTGCACCGTGCCCATCAGGCCATTCAGTTCCACCAGGTCGCCCTCCCGGAAGGCACGGGTGTAGATCAGCAGCAGGCCGCTGATGATGTTGGCCGCCACAGCGCTCGAGCCCAGGGCAGCGAACACACCCACGAAGATCCCAGCCCCCTGGAACGCCTTGCTGCTGGATCCAGGGATGTAGGGAAAGGCGATCACGGCCGTGGCCACCGCGATCAGGATCACTACCAGCCTGGAGGTGGGCCGTGCCCACTCCCGGTAAAAGCCCGGGATGCGCAGGCGCCCCAGCCGGATGGCCTCGAACACCCCATTGCTGAACCGGGCCACCAGCACGCCGATGCCGATGATCACGGCGATCGAGAGCAGGTTGGGGATGGCATCCACCAGCCCCTCGAACAGCCCGATGGCCAGATCGCGCAGCTGTTGCCGCAGGCCGTTGGCAATCGCCTGCGTGGGCGGGAAGAATCCCAGCAGCAGTGGCACCAGCAGATAGCTGATCAGCAGCAGCAGAACCCAGTGAAGGCTGGATCGCAGGCCCTGCAGCAGTCGTCTCACCTGCTCCGGCTTCAACAGCCCTGAGAGGCCCAGCCGTGAGAGCTTCTGCAGAAGAAAGGTCTCACGGCGGAAGATCAGATCCCGAACACGCCCATTGATCCTGAACTGCATCCGCAGCCACAGCACATACACCCCCAGCACCAGCGCAGCCAGGGCGCTGCCACGCAGCCACGACTCCTGAGAATGCACCTGGCGGTAGCGCACGATCGCGGTGCGGACCTGATTGCGAGTGAGATCCGCGAGCTCACGAGGTTCCATCCCGTAGCAGCGGGCGGTGCGTTGGTTCAACACCCCCAGCCGCCGCTCCGGCTCTCCAGGTTGCTGAAGCATGATGAAACTCTCACCCTCCAGGTGCTTCACGCCGATCGCTTCGGGTTTGATCGCCTGGTTGCGGGCCAGCTCCAGCAACGTTCGGCTGCCCCGCTCGGCCACGGTGCTGACGCTCTCGGCGCCGGCGGTGCTGCGCACCTCCAGCACCTTGAGACCATCGAGCGAGATCGCGGCCGGCTCCGCCGCGCAGCCCTCGGGCACGTCCTTGGGATCCAGCACCAGGAACCCATGGGCTGGTGGCGCCAGCAGGAGCAACAGGGCCACGGCCAGAGCCGTGAGCCTGAGCAGCAGCGGCTGCACCGAGGCTGGTGCCATCGCAGGGTCACACCGGATCACTCCAGCGTGTGAAGGGTGCTGGGCTCTGTCAGCCGTCAGGTCTTGCGCTGGGGCGTTTTCTTCACCCTGGCCCAACGGCTCAGGTCTGATGGGGGGCAGCAAGAGATCACGCAGTGTTGAGATCGAACCCACGGGGCCCCCGCAGCTGGCGACGGGCCTGGGGGCCGCCGGCAACGCCCAGCTCTACCTGGATGGCGTGCTGGTGGCCCAGGCCCACTTCGACACCACCGTGCCGATCGTGTTCAGGATCGAGGGGCTCAGCTGCGGCTACGACTTCGGCGAGGCGGCGAGCTGCACGAGGTGGTGTGGGATCTCTCCGGCGAGCTGATCGTGGATGAGGAGGCGGAGGCCCGTCGATTGATGGCGCAGCAGTTGCCGGTTGCCGGGCCTTCAGCGGCTCATCACACTGCACCCAGACCCTCTGGCCGCATGACGTCGAGCACCCACCGCGCCACTCCGGTCCTGACTCCGACCCCCAGTCGCCAGGCCCCGGGCCGTCCGCCGGCCCGCGACATGGTGTGGATCCCGGGCGGCCTCTTCACGATGGGATCCGACCATCACTATCCGGAGGAGGCCCCCGCCCACAGCCGCCAGGTGGAGGGGTTCTGGATCGACCGGGCCCCGGTGACCAACGCCCAGTTCCGCAAGTTCGTGAAGGCCACGGGCCACATCACCCTCGCCGAACGCCCCGCCGACCCGGCCGACTATCCCGACGCCCTGCCGGAGCTGCTGGCCCCCGCCTCGATCGTGTTCGTGCCGCCGGCCGGGCCTGTGGGCACGGGCGATCCCTACCGCTGGTGGCAGTACATCCCCGGAGCCAACTGGCGCCACCCCGAGGGGCCCGGCTCCTCGATCAAGGACCGTGACCATCACCCCGTGGTGCATGTGGCCCACGAGGATGCCCTGGCCTACGCCGCCTGGGCCGGCAAGCAGCTGCCCACGGAGGCCGAGTGGGAGTTTGCCTCCTGGGGTGGCAGCGGCGGCACGGAATTTGTCTGGGGCTCAGAGCTCCACCCGGGGGGCCGTGCCATGGCCAACACCTTCCAGGGCGACTTTCCGCACCACAACAGCCGCCTGGATGGCTATGAGCGCACCTCGCCGGTGGGCAGCTACCCGGCCAACGGCTATGGCCTGGTGGACATGATCGGCAACGTGTGGGAGTGGACTGACAGCTGGTACAGGCCCCACAGCTCTGCCCAGTCCAGCGGAACCTCCAGCGACGCAGGCGGCTGCTGCGCCAGCGCCGCCCGGGAGGCCAGCATCGACCGCACCTCCCAGCACGGCGCCATGCCCCGCAAAGCGGTGAAGGGCGGCTCCTACCTCTGTGCCCCCAGCTACTGCCGCCGCTACCGGCCACCGGCCCGGCTGGCCCAGGGGATCGACACCTCCACCTGCCACATGGGCTTCCGCTGCGTGGTGAGGGCCTGAGGCATGGCCGTGGAGGAGCCACTGGAACACTGGCTGGCGGGCAGCGCCGAGCTGCTGCGCCTGCTGCTGGAGAGCATCTCGATCGTGTGTGTGGCCCTCGGGCTGCTGATCATCCTGGGCCAGGCCTACCGGGAGCGCCGGCAGCACGCCCGTTCCGCCCGGCCCTTCAACCGCATCCGGCTCACCTTCGGCAGCTGGCTCTCCCTGGCGCTGGAGTTTCAGCTGGCGGCCGACATCGTGGCCACCACCACCGCACCCTCCAACGAGAACCTGATCAAGCTGGCCGTGGTGGCTGTGATCCGAACCTTCCTGAATGTGTTCCTGGCCCGCGAAGTGGAAGAGGAGCGCCAGGAGGAGGAACGCCTCCTGAAGGAACGCCGTGACGAACGCAGCGCTGAGTTCAGCAAGGATCCAAGCCCATAGGGCCGCCAGGACCTTCGCCTGGAGGCTTCAGCCGACCGCACCGACACCGGAAGGCCCACACAGCCGACGCCACCACGATGCCGAACCTCAACAACGAACTCGCCAAGGAGCGCAACCGGGCGGCCGCCGAGCGCACGATGATGGCCTGGATCCGCACCTGCCTTTCATTGATCAGCTTCGGCTTCGGCCTCGACAAGATCATCGGAGCCATCAACCGCACCCGCTTCGACAGCAGTGCCCATGCCGGCCTGAGTGTGCGCCTGGTGGCCATGGGGTTCGTGCTGATCGGCATCCTGGCGATGTCGGCGGCCACGGGCCAGCACCTGCGCACCCTCAGGCTCATCCGCCGCGACGACTTCGTGTATGTGGATCAGACCTCGATCACGGTGTTCACCGCCATGGCGCTCACAGTGATCGGTGTGGTGGCCTTTGCCTTGCTGATCTCCGGCGCTTCTGGAATCTGACCCCCATGCCCCCCTTTGCTTCCTGGCTGGCTTCGGCCACCATCACCACGCTCATGTTCAGCCTTGGGCTGGGCCTCAAGGACTACCCCTTCGTGCTGCTGCGTGATCGCCCGGCGCTCCTGTGGCGCGTGGTGCTGGCCACCTGTTTGGCCGTGCCCCTCGCCGGCCTGGCTCTCGTTCTTCTGCCCCTCCAGGAGCTTCTCACACGACCCGCCTGGGCCGCCATGGCCCTGATGCTGGTGTGTCCCAGCGCCCCGCTCATCCTGTTCCGGGTGC
>NZ_JBKKKY020000110.1:0-4118 GCF_046613545.2 Aphanothece microscopica RSMan92
CGCCGGCATCGTGGATCCCGCCAAGGTGACCCGCTCCGGCCTCCAGAATGCCGCCTCGATCGCTGGCATGGTGCTCACCACCGAGTGCATCGTGGCCGATCTCCCCGAGAAGAAGGAAGCGGCTCCCGCCGGTGGCGGTGGCATGGGCGGCGACTTCGACTACTGATCTCCACCGAGATCAACGGTCTGAGTCGATTCTCCAGAATCCAGTCAGGGAGGGCACTTGCCCTCCCTTTTTTATGGCCTGTTCTCCTTTGGCATGTTGTGAAGTAGCGGTTTCAAGGTATGAACTCCTGTGCTGGCGCCTTGGGTGCTGATGGCCGTGGTTGCGTGGAGGGTGTAGAAGGCATTGAAGCGGTCGTTGCTTGGGTCTTCACGATCTCTTTGACCAGATCTTCTCCAGGGTCTTGCGGAACTCAGCACTCTTCATCGGTGTTGCGAGATCTCTCCTCCTGAAGAAGACGCTGCCGATCCACCAGACCTGCAGACCTGCAAAGGCAAGGCCGACCAGACCCAATTGGATGTATCCCCAGTTCAGATGCTCCATCACGTCTTCTGTTGATCTTTCTGCCAGATCCGTTCCAGCGACTGCCTGAAGCGTTCGGTGCTGGTTGTGGTGTTTCCCAGGTGCTTGCGGAACAGGGCCGTGAGGCGCCAGAACTTGACCCCAGCGGCGAGCGCAAAGATCGCCCAGGGCACCAGCATCCAGAGGGGATGGTTCATCGGGACATTCTGACTGGCATCTGCCCTCGTCGTGTTTGCTGGCGCCGGAAATGCTGGAGAATTTCTCCGGTGTGGCGGATGAGTGCGAAGAGCACGTTGGGTTCTTTGAGGTGGCGAGCGCCTGAACACTTCATTGCACCAATGCATTCTCGCTTCATCGCTATGTCCCGGAACCAGTGATGGATTGATATGTCTCGCGCTGTCATCAGCAAGGTGATGTCCGGCCATTGCCCGGGAGTCAATTCATCTGGATCGCAAACTCATGCCACGGAGACTCCTCCTGTTGTCTGATTAGGGGCCGAAGACTCTGATTGGTTCTGGAAATTCCAGCATGAAGTCTATCAAATAAATCTGTGCTCCTTGTCTGTCTCTGGCGCCGACGCCAACTGTCCAAATGTCGTTGCCTGCATCACAGTTCACGTGAAGTGAGTACGGGGACTCCTTGAAGGCAAAGAAGTCGCCCGTATTGTTTTCACTGTTCACAATAGCCTCTTGCTTTTCCGTGAATTCCTTTTTGTCTGCTGCTGCCTTCGCTGCTCTCATGCATTCGTCCAGGGACATCTTGAGTGCTCCACCCGCTGTCACTACATGTGGTGCAACATCTTGCGCGTGCAGTGGTGCTGCCGTCCCGAGTGCGGCAACCACCATCAATGCCCTGATTGCTTGAGTCCAGGCAGTCTTCATTGATCCAGGCGTCCTGGGGCAATCGTTGCTTAACTCTATCTTTTATCCTTGAACCCGCTTTGCCCAGGTGCCGATCGGACACGGATTCCCGCTCAGATCGAATGTCGCATGTTGCTCAGGTGCGTTCCGGTGCCTTCTGCATCGCCTGGAGTGCTGGTGCTGGCGGAATGCCCATGGGTTGCCCTTGACCACCATGCCGCAGCGCTCCCAGGTCGTTGTGGGTGCCTCTTAAGACAAGCACACGCCAGGTGCTCGCCCTGCTCCGGCGATTGTGCCTCGAGCTGCTTCCCATGCTGAGGTCCGGGACAATCTGGAGTGGGACGTCTTGGAACCCTCCTGCCCAGGGTGCCCCCCCCGCAGGGGGCGCAGAAAAGTTGGCTGGATGCGTATCCGTAGGAGAGGCGATCAGGGGGAATCCCCTGACGGAGCCGTGGGTTCAGGCAGGGCCGGATCCGGAGGTGGTGGGAGCTCCTGCTGGCCGGGGGGCAGTGTCCGTTGGATGGACGGGGCGGGAAACTGCTGGGCCTGCGGCTTGGCCTCGGTGGCTGATGGGACAACTTCCTCGGGTTTCGAGAGGTTCTGAAGTTGTTCTTTGAGAGAGCGGATTTCTTCGATCTGCTGCGACTCGCGCTGTTTTTGACCATCTACAGCCCGGTAGACGGCTACCACCGTGAGCCCAATCGTTCCGATTGCCGCAACTGTTGAGATTGTGGACTGAAATCTGCCCATTCAGGGAGTCCCGGATCCGTTGAGTCCAGCCAGTTTACCTGTCGTTCTCTGGGGCAGACTATTGCCGTACCTCTGCGTTCTGCCGCGCTGTTCAGCCTCCCATCAGCGGCCAGCAGCCTGACGAGAACGGGGCTCCAGGGAAACCGATTCCGCGGAGGCTGTTGTTCAGCTGCCTGGTTGTTGCCCTATCGGCCCCAGTGCTGTTGCGCCTTCTCCCCTGGATGGAGTGGATGGAGCGAATCGCGTGGGTAGGGGCCCTGCTGCCTCAGAGCCCATGGGACCAGGCGCGGCCGGCTGCTGCTCAGGATGGCTTGAAGTTCAGCGCGATGCCGTTGTTGCAATAGCGCTTGCCGGTGGGTTTGGGCCCGTCGTTGAACACGTGTCCCTGATGACCGCCGCAGCGTCTGCAGTGATATTCCGTGCGAGGTACAACCAATTTGAAGTCAACCTTGGTGCTGACCGCCTTGGGCAGGGGTTGCCAGAAGCTGGGCCAGCCGGTGCCGCTCTCGAATTTGCTGGAGGAGCTGAACAGGGGCAGCTGGCATCCGGCGCACACGAAGGTGCCCTGCCGTTTCTCCTTGTTCAGGGGGCTCGAGAACGGGCGCTCGGTGCCTTCCCTGCGCAGGACGGCATAGGCGGCCGGACTGAGACGCTTCTTCCACTCCGCTTCAGTCAGCTTCCATTGAGGGTCGCTCGCTTCGGAGGCAGCCTCCGCGCGACGGCTGGATCCGAAGATCCCGGCCAGAGCCATGCCCAGGCCAGCCAGCAGGTTGCGACGGTTCAGCGCCATGGTGTTGATTCCCGGGTCAGGACAGCCAGCCGGCACTCAGGATCACGGCCAGACCCAGGAAAATCGCCAGAAGGGTCCAGGTGATGCGGTTGAGGGTCTGCTCGGCACTGCGGGCACTGGTGAACATGGATCCCCCACTGGCGGCAAGGCCGCCCATCCCGTCCCCCTTGGGACTGTGGAGCAGGACGCTGAGGATCAGCAGAACACCGCTGCCGACCCACACCCATCCCAGAACCGTGCTGATCATGCGTGACCCATCGTTCGATGCAGGTTAGACACCCAGGGTCTGCGGGATACGGCTTTCGGCGGCGCCGACACTGCTGGGAGCCACCAGCGAGGTGCCGGTCATGGTGTCTGGCTTGGGCAGACCAAGGATTTCCAGCAGGGTGGGAGCGATGTCGGCGAGGCCTCCGTGGGGCCGCAACCTGACGTCATTGCCATGGCCGGCGAGTTTTCGCTTTTCCCCTTCGACCAGGATCACCGGTACCGGATTGGTGGTGTGAGCGGTCCAGGGCCGACCGTCGGGCCCCACCATCACTTCGGCATTGCCGTGATCGGCGGTGATCAGGAGGGTGCCACCCATGCGGTTGGTGGCCTCCATCAGACGGCCGACGCACTGGTCCACCGTGTGGATGGCCGATGTTGTGGCCTCCATCTTGCCGGTATGTCCAACCATGTCCGGGTTGGCATAGTTGATGACCACCAGGGAGTAGATGCCTTTGTTGATGGCGGCAATGCAACTGTCGGTGAGCTGCTCGGCTGACATGGCCGGTGCCTGATCGTAGGTGGCTACCCGTGGTGAAGGCACCAGATGACGATCCTCGCCGGGGAAGGCCTGCTCGATTCCCCCATTCATGAAGTAGGTGACATGGGGGTATTTCTCGGTTTCTGCGGTGCGGAACTGGCGAAGCCCTGACGATGAGACCACCTGACCCAAGAGGCCATCGAGGGATTCGGGGGGGAAGGCCACGCTCACCGGCAGATCCTTCTCGTACTGGGTGAAGGTGACGACGTCGAGGGCAGGGATGGGGTCGCTGCGCTCGAAGTCGGTGAACTCGGCAGACACCAGGGATCGGATCAATTGGCGCACCCGGTCGGGGCGGAAGTTGAAGCAGATCACCCCATCGCCATCCTTGAGCTGTCCCTCGGCCAGGCGGACGGGCTCCAGGAATTCATCACCGATGTCCTCGGC
>NZ_JBKKKY020000111.1:0-4109 GCF_046613545.2 Aphanothece microscopica RSMan92
TCGGTCGAGCGGGGCTATGCCGCCGCGGTGGCCCGCCGCGCCTGCCGTCTGGCCTCCCGATGATCGGCATCTGGGTTCTGGGGGACCAGCTCCACCCCGCCCAGAGCGCCCTGGCGGCCCATCGGCCCGGCGGGGCCCGGGTGCTGCTGGTGGAGAGCCTCTCGGTGCTGGCCCAGCGCCGCTACCACCGCCAGAAGCTCGTGCTGGTCTGGAGCGCCATGCGCCACTTCGCCGAGGACCTGCGGGAGCTGGGCTGGCCGGTGGACCACCGCCGGGCGTCGACCTTCGCCGAGGCCGTCGGGGCCTGGATCGACGACCACGGCATCCGGGACCTGCACCTGATGGAGCCTGCGGACCGCCCCTTCCGCGCGGCGATCGAGGAGCTGCTGGCTCGGCTGGCTTCCCAAGGCACGGCTCCCCGGGTTGTCTGGCATCCCTCCAACGCCTTCCTCTGGAGCAGCGAGGCCTTCGACGCCTGGGCCGGCCGCTACCGGCAGCTGCGGATGGAGCGCTTCTACCGGGAGGGACGGCGGCGTTTCGGCGTACTGCTCGATGGGCAGGGCCAGCCGCTCGGGGGCCAGTGGAACTTCGACCAGGCCAACCGCCAGGCTCCCCCCAAGGGCCTCCGCGGGCCCCGTCCGCTGTGGTTCGATCCGGACCCCATCACCGAAGCCGTGATCCGTGAGGTGGAGGCCCTGCCCGACCTCCCCGGCCACAGCCGGCCGTTCGGCTGGGCGATCAGCCGCGGGCAGGCCCTGGCGGCCCTGGAGCACGCCATCGCCACCCGTCTCGATGGTTTCGGTCCCTACCAGGACGCCATGGTCGGCGGGGAGCCGACCCTGTGGCACACCCTGATCTCCCCCTACCTCAACCTGGGATTGCTCCATCCCCTGGAGGTGATCCGCCGCCTGGAGCAGGCCGGGCTGGAGCGCGGCACCCCCCTGCCCAGCCTGGAGGGTCTGATCCGCCAGATCCTGGGCTGGCGGGAATACATGCACGGCCTCTACGGCTGGTTCGGGGCGGACTATGCCGCCAGCAATCACTTCGACCACCGCCGGCCGCTGCCCCCCAGCTTCGAGGCCCTCGGCGGCAGCGGCATGGCCTGCCTGGACACGGTGTTCGCCGAGATCGAAGCCAGCGGCTACGCCCACCACATCCAGCGGCTGATGGTGATCGCCAACTACGGGCTCCTGGCCGGCCTCGACCCCCAGGCCCTCACCGCCTGGTTCCACCGCATGTTCATCGACGGGTTCGACTGGGTGATGCAGCCCAATGTGCTCGGCATGGGCCTGTTCGCCGATGGGGGGAGGCTCGCCAGCAAGCCCTATGCGGCCAGCGGCAACTACATCAACCGGATGAGCACCTACTGCCGCGGCTGCCGCTACGACGTGAAGCAGCGCGTCGGCTCCGGAGCCTGCCCCTTCAATGCCCTGTACTGGGATTTTCTGCAACGCCACCGCGATCGCCTCGGCGGTAACCCCCGCATGGCCCTGGTGATGCGGCAGCTGGAGAAACTGCCACCCGAGGAGCTCGAGGCCATCCGTGCCACGGCGGCCGCCCATCGGGAGGGATGGGGCGGCACGGGCGGCGATCCCGGGCCCGGCTAGCGGCTCAGCTGGGGAAAGGCTGCACGGAATGCGGCCAGTTTGGGCAGGTCGTGCACCACGACGTAGGGATGCAGGGGATTGCGCCGCACGAAGTCCTGGTGGTAGTCCTCCGCCGGATAGAAACGGTCGCTGGCTTCCACCCGGGTGGCGATCGGTCTGTCGAAGCTGCCGGAGCGATCCAGTTGCTGGATGTAGGCCCGCGCCACGCTCTGGAGCTGGGGATCGGTGGTGAAGATCGCCGAGCGGTACTGCGGGCCCACGTCCGGCCCCTGGCGGTTGTGTTCGGTCGGGTCGTGGGCGACGGCGAAGAACACCTTGAGCAGCTGGCCGTAGCTCACCTGGGTGGGGTCGTAGGTGATGCGGATCCCTTCGGCATGGCCGGTGGTGCCCCGGCTGACCTCGGCATAGCGGGCCGTCTCACCAGAGCCGCCCGCATAGCCGGTCTCCACGCTTCTCACCCCCTTCACCGCCTCGAAGATCGCCTCCATGCCCCAGAAGCAGCCGCCGGCGAGCACGGCGGTGCGGTCGGCTCCTGGCTGCCGGCCCGGGTCGAGGGCTGGATCGGGCAGGCTCGATGCCTGGGCGGCTCCAGGCCGCAGCGGCACCTCGCCGCCCAGCAGCAGCGGCAGGGCCAGCAGCGCGGCCAGGGCGGCGCTGATCGGAACCAGGACAGGCAGGCGCATGGCGATCGGAAAGCCTTCTCTGTCTACCGGCCACGGGGGCCAACGGATGGCCGTGCCGGCAGGAGGGAGGTGGTCAGCCGGTCTGTCGCAACGCCTCGGTACAGGCTGTGGAGCAGCTGTGATCCAGCAGATCACAGGCGACAAGACAGGTGAAGTAGGTGTCGACCGCATCCCAGCGGTGTTCCTTCTGCTCACAGCTCATCGGATTCGAATCCGTCGCGAGGATGCAGCGGTAGAGCATCTCCCTGGCGTCGTGGAGCGTGGGGGCAGGGGTAGAGGCAAGGGTGTTGGTGGAGGGGGTGGTCATGGCAGTGCGGCGGTGGAGGGGGGAGAGGTGACGCTGACGACTTTGCTGGGACCTGAGATGACCGGAATTGGCCAGGAATTAAGTGGGTATGGATACTCATTCACTCGCGTACTTTCAGCTTAATTGGGCTTCGCTACTTCGGGAAAACTATGGCGATGATCGTTACGGCGGCACGCACCCTGGGGCAGGGCCAGCTGCTGCCGCCCTCCCTGGCGAGGGCAGCGGGTCTGGTGAAGGATCAACCGAGCTCGAGACAGGCCAGTCCGTAGACATCGCCCAGCCCCACCGCCGGGGGCTCGCCGCGATACATCCGCAGCATCCTGTCCACCGGCTGGAAACCCAGCCGCCGCATCAGAGGATCGCCTGCCGCGTTGGCTCCGGGCACATCGATCAGCACCACCCCCGGGTGGCTGTCGAGCATGCGCCGCAGCAGCCGCTCCGCCAGCTGCGGGTTGTCCGCCAGGAGCGGACCGATCCGCCAGCCTTCGCCGCGTCTCAGCAGGCAGGGGCGGATCCTTCCGAAGCCGTGACACGCCCCCTGCCCATCGACCAGGGCCAGCACCCGACCGCCGCTCTGGTTCAGCCAGTCGGCCAGGAAATGGGGGCGCGGCGTCGGCTCCCGCTGCGCGTCGTAGGCCTGCACGGCCTGGCTGGGCAGGGCCGCACCCTCCACCAGCTGCAGGTCGTCGTCGGGGGCTGCCATGGCTTGGTGGCCGCTGGCCACCAGTTGCCAGCGGCAGGTGGGTGAGGCCGGCTCGAATCCCCATTGCCGGTAGTCCTCGACCCGCTCCTGCGCCGCCTCGAGGCCGATGCAGGGAAGGTCCTCGAGGTGGGCCATGGCATGCCGCCACAGGGCCAGCCCATGCCCCAGCCCCCGGTGGGCCGGATCGACCAGGAACAGGCCGATGAACCCGTAGGCCGCGTTGTAGCGCACACCGGCGATGCAGCCGATCGGCTGGCCGTTCAGCTCCCGCACCCACAGGCCCTGGCGGTCGGTGTGGCGGTAGACGGCCACATCGCCGAGGCCCGGGCAGAACCCCGCCTCCCTGGCCCAGCCCACCACCGTGGGGATGTCCTGACGGCGGAGCGGACGGATCGAGCCATGGACCATGCGGGCGCACCCGGTTCCTACCAGGATGGGGCCGCAGCGGCGGGCCGGGATGCTCAGCGGTTCCTCCAGGGCTCTCGAGATCGTGCGGGTGGTCTCCCAGCACCAGTGGGACTACCTGCGCAGCCTGCTGAGCACCCCGTGGGCAACCGATCAGGACCAGCAGCCCAGCCTGCCGGCACCCGAGGTGCTCTGCCGGGTGCTGACCGAGCTCGGGCCGGTGTTCGTGAAGGTGGGACAGCTGCTCAGCACCCGTCCGGACCTGTTGCCCGATGCCTACATCCGCGCCCTGGCCCGGCTGCAGAGCGCTGTGCCGGCCGCCCCGTGGAGCGAGGTCGAGCCGCGCCTGCTGGAGCAGCTGAACGGCCCCCTCGAGGAGGCCTTCGCCAGCTTCGACCAGACTC